>JAJZAQ010000078.1 GCA_021799355.1 Pseudomonadota bacterium | reverse complement strand
CGAAAGGGGGAGCCCAAGCGGCTGTCGGAGCCCAGAAAAACGGCTTGCGTTGGCCTCGGATCCACGCAAACGGGTGCGCGGCCGCAACGATGGGAATTTTTTCAACGGTCTGCTAATTGCTGTCTGCCGGGTTGCCCAGCAGCGCACGCTTGAGCCGCTGCTCGGCAGGTTCCTTGCCCAGCCAGATTTTGAGCATCGAATTGAAAAACTGCGGCTCGGTGAAGGTGCCGCCGGTGGCCACGCCGTCGATCGCGATGGTGCTGCCTTTGCCGCCGGGCAGTTCGGTGATGGTCACGGTTTCGCCCGTCTTGATCTGATTCTTTTGCGCAAACAGCCCGCCGAGCTGCGCCAGACTGGGAATGAACGCCTGGAATTCCTCGGGTGACAGGTTGTTTTTGATGCCCTCGTTGAGTTTGTCCGCCAATTCTTTGCCGCTGACGTCGCGCAGCATCGTCAGCTTGAGCTCCTTCGGCCCGGGCATGGCATAGATCGCCTGCGGCTGCGCGCTTTTCTGCGGCAGGTACAGTGCGGCGGTATAGACCTTGAACAGAAACACGTACCGCGTGCCCGCGCCGTTGAGGGTGAGGGTTTTGCCGCCGACTTCGACCTGCGGCGGAATGTCCACGCCGTGCAGCGTGAGTGCGTGCGCGGCGGGCAGGGCACACAGGGTACCCAAGGCGACTGCGGCGGCGGCGCGCCGGGGAAGCGGGAGAAGGGAACAGCGCGGCATGGTGGGTCGTCTCCGGTTTTCGAACGGTCGTTCATTTTTAGGAAAACGGCGCGATTTGACAAGCGGTCTTGCCCCCGGCGGCGCTTAACATGGGAGACTGGATTGCAGCCTGGAGCCTGGCCATGACCCAAGCGTTTCAAGACTATTACCCGGACAACCTCGCGCAGTGCTACGGCTGCGGCCGCAACAACCCGCACGGCCACCACATCAAAACCGTGTGGGACGGCGACGAAACCGTGACCCGTTTCACCCCCCAGCCTTACCACACGGCGGTGCCGGGTTTTGTCTACGGCGGGCTGATCGCGTCGCTGATCGACTGCCACAGCACCGGCACTGCCGCGGCGGCGATGTACCGCGCCGAGGGGCGGGAGATGGACACGCTGCCGGCTTACCGTTTCGTCACCGCGTCGCTGCACGTCGATTTCCTCAAGCCCACGCCGCTGGGCGGCGAGCTGGAAATCCGCGGCCGGGTCAGGGAGATCAAGGGCCGCAAGGTGGTGGTGGAATCGACGCTGTGGGCCGGCGGCGTCGCCACTGCGCGCGGCGAGGTGGTGGCGGTGCAGATGCCTGAGCATTTCGGCGGCTGACCCGCGCGGTTTTGCTACAGGTTTTGCTACATTGTCGGCTTGAGATGGGTTGAAAACTGACACAGTCCATGTTCGTTCATCGGCGACACGCATCGGGTTCGGGAGACCGGGGGGCCTGGCCCTGGCGGCGCGTCTGCGCCCTGGCTGCACAGGCCACCACCGCCGTGCGTGCGCTGCCGGCCTGAACGCGGTTCGCGTCCAGGCCCGCCTGCGGCACGGCCCGCTGATCCGCCGCGGTTGCATGTCCGCCCGCGGCACCGCTTCCGGAGTCGAACATGACCGAACAACAATTCAACCAGCTCGCCCAACAGGGCTACAACCGCATCGCGCTGAGCTCGCAGGCGCTCGCCGACCTGGAAACCCCGCTGTCGCTCTACCTCAAGCTGGTGCCGCGCGGGCCTGCCGGCCGCCACAGCTTTTTGCTCGAATCGGTCGTCGGCGGTGAGCGCTTCGGCCGTTACTCGTTCATCGGCCTGCCTGCGCGCACCCTGCTGCGCGCGAAGGACGGCGTGACCGAGGTGCTGCGCGAT
The DNA here is from genome assembly GCA_021799355.1 of Pseudomonadota bacterium. Classification (GTDB taxonomy): domain Bacteria; phylum Pseudomonadota; class Gammaproteobacteria; order Burkholderiales; family Burkholderiaceae_C; genus Thiomonas. The sequence continues at coordinate 5,438 of JAJZAQ010000078.1, read as the reverse complement.
GGCGAGGTCGTCGAGCGCTCCAGCGACAACCCGCTGGACTTCATCGATGCCTACTACCGCCGCTTCAAAGTCGCCCTGCCCGATGGCATGCCGCGGTTTTGCGGCGGGCTGGCCGGTTACTTCGGCTACGACGCCGCGCGCTACATCGAGCCGCGCCTGGCGCGTTCGGCGCAGCGCCACCCCAGGCCCGACCCGATCGGCCTGCCGGACATCCTGCTGCTGCTAACCGAGGAGCTGGCGGTGATCGACAACCTCAGCGGCCGCCTGCACCTCATCGTCTACGCCGATCCGGCGCAGCCCGGCGCCTACGCCAGCGCGCAGGCGCGGCTGCAGGCGCTGCGCGCACAGTTGCGCAACCCGGTGCAGGCGCCGGAACTGACGCCGGCGGAAGTCACCCCGGTGCAGCGCGAGTTCGACAAGGCCGACTACCTGCGCGCCGTGGCCGTGGCCAAGGACTACATCGCCGCCGGCGACTACATGCAGGTGCAGATCGGCCAGCGGCTGCGCAAGGCCTACACCCAGCCGCCGCTGAGCCTGTACCGCGCGCTGCGGGCGCTCAATCCGTCGCCGTATATGTATTTCTACGATTTCGGCGACCATCAGGTGGTTGGTTCCTCGCCGGAAATCCTGGTGCGGCAGGAGCGCACGGCTGCAGGGCAGAAGGTCACCATCCGGCCGCTGGCCGGCACCCGTCCGCGTGGCCAGACGGCGGAGCAGGACGCGGCCAACGAGGCCGAGCTGCTCGCCGATCCGAAAGAGCGGGCCGAGCACCTGATGCTCATCGACCTGGCGCGCAACGACATCGGCCGCATCACCCGCACCGGCAGCGTCAGGGTGACCGAGGCCTTCGCCATCGAGCGCTACTCGCACGTCATGCACATCGTGAGCAACGTCGAGGGTCTGCTGCGCGACGGCATGGACGCGATGGACGTGCTGCGCGCCACGTTCCCCGCGGGCACCTTGTCCGGTGCACCCAAGATCCGCGCGATGGAGGTGATCGACGAACTGGAGCCGTCGCGCCGCGGGCTGTACGGCGGGGCGGTGGGGTATTGGAGCTTCGCCGGCGACATGGATCTGGCCATTGCCATCCGCACCGGCATCGTCAAGCAGGGCATGCTGTACGTGCAGGCGGCGGCGGGCATCGTGGCCGACTCCGTGCCCGAGATGGAATGGCGGGAAACCGAGGTCAAGGCGCGTGCCGTGCTGCGCGCGGCCGAGCAGGTGCAGGAAGGACTCGACGGCTGAAGCCGCTGCCCGCCCAACCCATTCACGGAGTTCCATCATGCTGCTGATGATCGACAACTACGACAGCTTCACCTACAACCTGGTGCAGTACTTCGGCGAGCTCGGCCAGGAGGTGCACACCGTGCGCAACGACGAGCTCAGCCTGCAGGACATCGCCGCGCTGCGCCCGCAGCGCATCGTCATTTCGCCCGGGCCGTGCTCGCCGGCAGAAGCCGGGATTTCGGTGGCCGTGCTGCAGTATTTCGCCGGGCGGCTGCCGATCCTCGGGGTCTGCCTGGGGCACCAGGCCATCGGCGCGGCGTTCGGCGGGCAGATCGTGCGTGCCAAGCAGATCATGCACGGCAAGACCAGCCCGATCACCCACGACGGGCGCGGGGTGTTCGCCGACCTGCCCAGCCCGTACACCGTCGTGCGCTACCACTCGCTGGCGATCGACCGCGACACCCTGCCGGCTTGCCTGGAGGTGTCGGCGCAGACCGCAGACGGCGAGATCATGGGGGTGCGCCACCGCCATTTCGCCATCGAGGGGGTGCAGTTCCATCCCGAGTCGATCGAAACCGAATACGGCCACAAGCTGCTGCAAAACTTTCTGGCCTTGAAGGAGAGCCACTTCGATGACCATCAGTAATCAGGACGCACTGGTGCGCGTGATCGAGCATCGGGAGATTTTTCACGACGAAATGATCACCCTGATGCGCCGCATCATGAACGGCGAAATGACGCCGGTGATGATCGCCGCGCTGATCACCGGGCTGCGGGTGAAAAAGGAAACCATCGGGGAAATCACCGCCGCGGCCACGGTGATGCGCGAATTCGCCACGCCGGTGGTCGTGGCCGACAAAAAGCGGCTGGTCGACATCGTCGGCACCGGCGGCGACGCAGCGCGCACCTTCAACATCTCCACCGCCAGCATGTTCGTCGCCGCCGCCGCCGGGGCGCAGGTGGCCAAGCACGGTGGGCGCAGCGTCAGCTCCTCGTCCGGCTCGGCCGACGCGCTGGAGGCGCTGGGCGCGAACATCCAGCTCAGCGCCGAGCAGGTGGCGCAAAGTCTGGCGCAGTGCGGCATCGGCTTCATGTTCGCGCCCAACCATCACCCGGCGATGAAACACGCCGCGCCGGTGCGCAAGGAGCTGGGCGTGCGCACGCTGTTCAACATCCTCGGGCCGCTGACCAACCCTGCGGGCGCGCCCAACCAGCTCCTCGGCGTGTTCCACCCGGACCTGGTCGGTATTCTGGTGCGGGTGTTGCAACGCCTGGGCAGCGAGCACGCCGTGGTGGTGCACGGTCTGGACGGGCTCGACGAAGTGTCGCTGTCGGGTGAGACGCTGATCGGCGAGTTGAAAGACGGCCAGATCAGCGAATACGCCATCCATCCCGGCGACCTCGGGTTGAAGGCCGCGCCGCTGGACGCGCTGCGCGTCGACGGCCCGCAACAGTCGATCGAACTCATGCACGAAGCGCTCAACGACGTCGACGGCCCGGCGCGCGACATCGTCGTCCTCAACGCCGGCGTGGCGCTGTACGCCGCCAATGTCGCCAGCAGCCTCAGCGACGGCGTGCAAATGGCGCGCGCGGCGATTGCCAGCGGCGCGGCGCGCGACAAGCTGCAGGAATTCGTGCGCGTCACCCGCAGCCTGCAGACCGTCGCGGCGGACGGCGCATGAGCGCGACGGAGAACACGATGAACGACATCCTGCAGCGCATCCTCGCCACCAAGGCCGACGAAGTGGCCGCCGCGCGGCAGCGCGTGTCCGAGAGCGCATTGCGCGATCAAGCCGCTGCGCGCGATGTGCCCCGCGGATTTGCCGCGGCGCTGCAGGCCAGGGCGGCTGCCGGCGGCCCGGCAGTGATTGCCGAAGTGAAAAAAGCCAGCCCGTCGCGCGGCCTGCTGCGCGCCGATTTCGATCCGCCAGCCATCGCCCGCAGCTACGCCGCCGCCGGTGCCACCTGTCTGTCGGTACTCACCGACGCGGCGTACTTCCAGGGATCGCCCGACGACCTACGCCGCGCGCGCGCAGCCTGCACCCTGCCGGTGTTGCGCAAAGACTTCATCGTCGATCCGTACCAGGTGATCGAGGCCGCGGCGATGCAGGCAGACTGCATCCTGCTCATCGCCGCGGCCATGCCGCAGCAGCAGCTCATCGACCTGGAGGCGCAGGCGCAGGCGCTGGGGCTCGACGTGCTCGTCGAGGTGCACGATGCGCGCGAACTCGACGTCGCGCTGGCCATGCGCACGCCGCTGCTGGGCATCAACAACCGCGATCTGCGCACCTTCGACACCCGGCTGGAGGTCACGCTCGACCTGCTGCCACGCATCCCCGCGGGCCGACTGGTCGTCACCGAAAGCGGCATCCTCACTCCGCAGGACGTCGGGCGACTGCGCGACGCCGGGGTGCAAGCCTTTCTGGTCGGCGAAGCGTTCATGCGCGCGGCCGACCCCGGCAGCGCGCTGCAGCGTCTTTTTTCCCTTGGGCAATCATGACCATTTGACTTTCAAAACGAAATCGCAGAGAATCTGCGGTTCGCCTCGGAGAGGTGGCCGAGTGGTTAATGGCAGCAGACTGTAAATCTGCCCTCTAACGAGTACGCTGGTTCGAATCCAGCCCTCTCCACCAGGCGCAAGAATTGTGTCGCTGCGGGTGACTGCAGCGAATGTGTGGGATGCGTTGCGGCCCGAGTCACGCCGAAGCGTTGCAGGGCGGGAGTAGTTCAATGGTAGAACCTCAGCCTTCCAAGCTGATGGCGCGGGTTCGATTCCCGTCTCCCGCTCCACTCTCGCGGGGTTGCGGTGGCGCGGGCCGGTTGTGCGGCCCGAGTCACGCCGAAGCGTTGCAGGGCGGCTGCGTGGCGGTGCAACGGCGAGAGTGTGTGAAAGTCACGCCCATGTGGCTCAGTGGTAGAGCACTCCCTTGGTAAGGGAGAGGTCGCGGGTCCGATTCCCGCCATGGGCACCAGATACGTGTTGATTTTGTCGATCTTTGATGGCTTGAGGAGTTTGAATCATGGCGAAGGAAAAGTTTGAGCGGACCAAGCCGCACGTCAACGTGGGCACGATTGGACACGTCGACCACGGCAAGACCACGCTGACGGCGGCCATCACCACCGTGCTGGCGGCCAAGTTTGGCGGTGCGGCCAAGAAGTACGACGAAATCGACGCCGCTCCGGAAGAAAAAGCGCGCGGCATCACCATCAACACCGCGCACGTCGAGTACGAGACCGCCAACCGCCACTACGCCCACGTCGACTGCCCCGGCCACGCCGACTACGTCAAGAACATGATCACCGGAGCCGCCCAGATGGACGGCGCCATTCTCGTGGTGTCTGCTGCGGACGGCCCCATGCCGCAAACGCGCGAGCACATCCTGCTCGCCCGTCAGGTCGGCGTGCCCTACATCGTCGTCTTCCTCAACAAATGCGACATGGTCGACGACGCCGAACTGCTCGAACTCGTCGAAATGGAAGTGCGCGAGCTGCTGTCCAAGTACGACTTCCCCGGCGACGACACCCCCATCATCAAAGGCTCGGCCAAGCTCGCCCTCGAAGGCGACAAAGGCGAGCTGGGTGAAGTGGCCATCATGAACCTGGCCGACGCCCTGGACACCTACATCCCCACCCCAGAGCGCGCCATCGACGGCGCCTTCCTCATGCCGGTGGAAGACGTGTTCTCCATCTCCGGCCGCGGCACCGTGGTCACCGGCCGTGTGGAACGCGGCATCATCAAAGTCGGCGACGAAATCGAAATCGTCGGCATCCGCCCGACGCAGAAAACCACCTGCACCGGCGTGGAAATGTTCCGCAAACTGCTCGACCAAGGCCAGGCGGGTGACAACGTCGGCATCCTGCTGCGCGGCACCAAGCGCGAAGAAGTCGAGCGCGGCCAAGTGCTGTGCAAGCCCGGCACCATCAAGCCGCACACCCACTTCACCGCCGAGGTGTACGTGCTGAGCAAGGACGAAGGCGGCCGCCACACCCCGTTCTTCAACAACTACCGTCCGCAGTTCTACTTCCGCACCACCGACGTCACCGGCGCGGTGGAGCTGCCCAAGGACAAAGAGATGGTCATGCCCGGGGACAACGTGAGCATCACCGTCAAGCTCATCGCCCCGATCGCGATGGAAGAAGGCCTGCGCTTTGCCATCCGCGAAGGCGGCCGCACCGTCGGCGCCGGCGTGGTGTCGAAGATTATCGAGTAA
>JAJZAQ010000077.1 GCA_021799355.1 Pseudomonadota bacterium | reverse complement strand
GAGCTATCCCCTGCCGCCCTGGCCTTGCTGGCGCTGGGCGCCGTAGTCTATGTGCGCGGCTGCAGGCGGCGGCACACGCCGGTTTCGCGTCAGATCCGCTTCTGGCTGGGCTGGGTGCTGATGTGGAAGGCATTCCAGAGCCGTTGGGATTACTACGCCGAGCATCAGTTTTTTCTCCACATCACGCAGCAGTTGTCGCTGCACGATTTCGCTCCGCTGCTGATCATGTGGAGCTACCCGCTGAGCACGCTGCGCGCAGGAATTCCGCTGCAGTGGCGCCTGCGCTGGCTGCGGCCGATCAACCGCAACCCGGTGGTCAACGGCATCAAGCAAATCCTGTTTCATCCGCTGGTTGCCGCCGTGCTGTTTGGCGGCATGGCCTTGCTTTGGCTGATCCCGGCGTTTCACCCCTTCGTCATGCTCAACGCCCCGACTTATCGCGTGATGAACTGGAGCATGGCTCTGGACGGTTTGCTGTTCTGGTGGCTGGTTCTGGATACCCGTCCCAGTCCTCCTGCGCACCTGACTCCGGGCAAGCGCGTGTTCCTGCCGCTCATCGCCATGCTGCCGACGATGGCCTGGGGCGCCATTCTGGCGCTGAGCATGACCGATTACTACCCGATCTATGCCATCTGCGGCCGCGCGCTGAACCTGGAGCCGCTGACCGACCAGCATCTGGGCGGATTGATCCTGTGGATTCCCGGCTCCTTCGCCATGGTGCTGGGCAGTTTGATTGCGCTGCGCCACTGGATGCGGCTGTCCGAACGCGGCCGGATCCGGCCGAGAACCGTGTCCACGCCGGCTACCGGCGCAGCATCGAACCGGCCCGCGGCGACCGGCCCATAGTCCGGTTCAGCGTGCGCTGCGCTTGCGTCCTCCGGCAGACTTTCGCCGCTGATCACTTTTGGCCATGCCGCCGGTTTTCGCCCTGGCCTTGCTGCCGGGCTTCGTGCCGGCAGGCGGGGTCAACGCTGCAGCCTGGGCCGCGCGCTGACCGCGCCGCGTCGTCGCCGGCGCACTGCCTGCGGCCGCGCGCGGCCTGGATTTGCGCACTCCCGTGGACGTTTGCGGGTTGAGCGCGAACACATCGTCTTCCAGCCCCTTGATTTCTCCTGCGGTGGGCAGCGGCTTGTTCCCCGGGCTGACCTTGGCCCCCTCGCGGACCAGGCGGAAATCGATTTTCCGCCCGTCCAGATCGACCCGGCTAACCTGCACCAGCAGGCGATCGCCGAGCGCATAACGTATGCCCGTGCGCTCGCCGCGCAGTTCACCACGGGCCTCGTCATAGCGGAAATAATCGGCGCCGATTTCGGAAACGTGCACCAGGCCTTCGACGAACAGCGCGTCGAGCTGCACGAACAAGCCGAATGCGGTCACTGCGGTGATGGTGCCGACGTATTCCTCACCGAGTTTGTCGCGCATATACCAGCACTTCAACCAGCTCTCGACGTCACGGCTGGCTTCGTCGGCACGACGTTCGTTGGCTGAACAATGCACCCCCACCGCCTCCCAGACCGGCATGTCCCTGGCCTGTTCTTTCGTCAGCGGCGCCGCGGGCGCCACGCTCACGGGGCTACGCGGCGGTGCGCGGCGGGCATTCTGTTCGCCGCGGTTCATCTCCACGCGCGGGCTGAAACGCGGCACGTAATGCTCGCGCCGCAAAATCGCCTTGATGGCCCGATGCGTCAGCAGATCCGGATAGCGCCGGATCGGGCTGGTGAAATGGGTGTATGCCGGATAAGCCAGACCGAAGTGACCGCTGTTGTGCGGCGTGTAGATCGCCTGCTGCATGGAGCGCAGCAGCAGCGTCTGGATCTGCAGGGCATCCGGGCGACCTTCGATCGACTTGGCCAGCGCCTGATAGTCGGCGGGCTCGGGCGTGCCTTTGTCTCCCAGCGTCAACCCGAGGTTGCGTAGCAGGGTGCGCAAAGCCTCGAGCTTTTCCGGCGTCGGCCCCTCGTGCACGCGGTACAGCGCCAACTGCTTGTTGCGTTCCAGAAAGTCGGCAGCACACACATTGGCTGCCAGCATGCATTCCTCGATCAGTCGGTGCGCATCGTTGCGCTGGCGCGGAACGATGGCCTCGATCTTGCCGGCGGCGTTCACCACGATCTGGGTCTCGGGGATGTCCAGATCGAGCGCGCCGCGCACCTGTCGCGATTGCAGCAGCGCATGAAACACTCCGTGCAGATCGAGCAAATGCGGCAGCAGCGCCGCCCGTTCCTGCGCCTGCCTGCCCGCGGTATTCGACAAAATGTCGGCCACTTCGGTGTACGTCAGCCTTGCATGCGAGCGCATCACCGCCGGATAGAACTGGTACGCCTTGATATCACCCTGCGCCGTCACCAGCATGTCGCAGACCATGCACAGACGATCGACTTGCGGATTGAGCGAACACAGACCGTTACTCAGTTTTTCCGGCAGCATGGGGATGACGCGGCGCGGAAAATACACCGAAGTCGCGCGCTCCAGTGCATCGGCGTCGAGTTCGCTGCCTTCGCGCACGTAATGCGAAACATCGGCGATGGCCACCAGCAGACGCCACCCCTTGGCCCGGCCGACACGACTTGGCTGGCAATACACGGCATCATCGAAGTCGCGGGCGTCCTCACCGTCGATGGTCACCAGCGGCACATCGCGCAAATCCACACGGTCTGCCAGATCGATCCCACGCACCGCATCCGGCAGGGCCTCGCTTTCCTTCAATGCCCCCGCAGAAAACAGGTGCGGCACACCATATTTGCGCACAGCGATTTCGATCTCCATGCCTGGATCATCGAGCTCGCCCAGCACTTCGAGCACGCGGCCCACCGGCTGCACATTGGGCAACGGCGGCTGCGTGATTTGCACACTCACCACCTGCCCGGCGCGCGCTTTGCCCACGCCATCGGGCGAAATCAAAATGTCCTGCACATAGCGACGATCCTCCGGCGCCAGCAGCCATACCCCACCCTCCTGCAGCAGGCGGCCAATGATCGGGCGGGTGCTGCGTTCCAGAATGGCAACGATTTGCCCCTCAATACGCCCGCGCCGATCTGGTTTGCCCACACGCACACTCACCCGGTCCAGATGGAGCACGGTGCGCATTTGCTGCGGCGACAGATAAATATCGGGCCCGCCGTCATCGGGGGTGACAAACCCATGCCCATCACGATGACCGCGCACGATCCCTTGAACAATCACGAAAAATCCTTTGTCTTGTGTCAAACACCGCAGACTGGTAAACCAACCGAGAAACCCGCCCGCTGCGCCGCCGATTGCGGTGCATATCGCATTATCACCCTGTTGATCCTTGACGCAGATGCGGGCGCCGGTACTCTTTACAAGTTGGATCAGTGTGCTATGATTTCAAACTTGATTGCCCAGATGGCGGAATTGGTAGACGCACTAGTTTCAGGTACTAGCGCTGAAAGGCGTGGAGGTTCGAGTCCTCTTCTGGGCACCAAGGCAATGTATCACTAAACACAACTTTTAGCCACAAAGCCCCGTAATTCAATGATTTGCGGGGCTTTTTTCTTGCCCAAAGTCGCCACCAAGCGCCACAGTTTTCCACAATCTCCCGTACCATTTGCACCAAATTTGCACCAGGCGCTGCACCAGGCGGAAGGGGAACGGGGATGGGAACGGTCGTCAAACGCGGCAAGACGTTTCGGGCGCAAGTCAGGCGCAATGGCGCAAGCCGGTCCGCAACCTTCGATACGAAGGCCGCGGCTTATGCATGGGTCGAACAAGTCGAGCGGGAAGTCGATGCCGGCATTACCGGAGGCGCGGCCGCTCCTGCTGGGGCGACGTTTGCCAAACTGCTCGAGCGCTATCGAGACGATGTTAGCGAATACAAGCGGGGCAAGCGATGGGAAGTCGCGCGCATCAATCTGACATTGCGAGACGCGATCGCTGAGGTGCCGCTGGCGCGCCTGGCACAACCTGCTGTCGCGGCATGGAGAGACCGGCGATTGAAGCAGGTCAGCCCTGCATCGGTGCAACGCGAGTGGAATCTGCTGTCGCACGCCTGCAGTCTGGCCGTCAAGGAGTGGCATTGGCTGACCGAAAACCCGTTTACTGGGGTGCGGCGCCCTCCCCCAACCCCGCCAAGAGATCGCTTGGCAACCGAGGCGGAACTGGAGCGCATCCTCTTTGCGCTCAGCTATCAGCCTGGGCAGCGCCCATCCACGATTACGCAGCGCATTGGAGCCGCCGCGGTGTTCGCTGTCGAGACGGGCATGCGTGCCGGCGAAATCGCCAAGCTGACCTGGGCCGACGTGGCGCCGACGGTCGTCACCGTCCGATCAGGAAAGACTGCTGCGGCAATGCGTGGCGTTCCGCTCTCACCCGTAGCGCAAACCGTGTTGTGTGGGCTCAAACCGGATGCGGTCGACCTCACGGCCAGAGTTTTTGATTTGGATGCATCGCAAATTGATTCGCTGTGGCGCAAAGCGAAGAAGCTCGCCATGATCGAGGATCTGCATTTCCATGATCTCAGACACACGGCAGTCACTCGGCTCGCCAAGAAGCTCCATATTCTGGATCTGGCGAGGATGATCGGGCACAAGGATCTTCGCATGCTGCAAATCTATTACAACGAAAGTGCCGAGACGATGGCCGATCGACTCAAGACGGACTGAAAGTGCCTGCGCCGACGAGCCAGCCCGTCATCGCGGGCACGTTCCTATTTTTCGTCGAATGGTTGCATTCGACGAATAAACGGAACATACTCCAGCCATGCTCGCCGACACTCACACCCAGCGCGTCCTCGGTCTGGCCAGCCAGAAGGGTCTGCTGCGCGCCAGCGATCTGGACGCCATTGATGCGCCCCGGATCGTCCTGACACGGCTAACCGCCGCTGGCCTGCTGGAGAAGATTGGGCGTGGTCTGTACCGCCTGCCGGACTCCCAGGGGTCTGAACACGAGAGTCTCGTGACCGTCGCCACCAAGGTGCCGCAAGCCGTGTTCTGCCTGCTCACCGCGCTGCAGTTCCACGAGCTGACCACCCAACTGCCGCGCCAGGTCTGGATCGCCATGCCGCGCGGCAGCCATGCCCCACGGTTCGACCATCCGCCAATCAAGATGGTGCAGTTCACGGGCGACGCCTACACAGCGGGCGTCGAGAAGGTTAAACGCGATGGCATCGAGCTGCGGGTGTACGGCGTGGCCAAGACCGTGGCCGATTGCTTCAAGCATCGCAACAAGATCGGCCTGGACGTGGCGCTGGAGGCCCTGAAGGACGCTCGGGCCCGCAGCAAGGCGTCGGCCGATGATATCTGGCGCTACGCCAAGGTCTGCCGTGTGGCCAACGTGATGCGGCCCTATCTGGAGAGCATCGGATGAACCCCGCCAATCAGAGTGTCGCTGCATCCGTCCGTGCGCGACTGCTCAACGTGGCCAAAGCGCAGGGTGTGGATTTCAATCAGGTGCTGGTGCGATTTGCGCTGGAACGCCTCCTCTACCGTCTGACCCAATCGCAGCACGCCGATCGTTTTCTGCTCAAGGGCGCGCTACTGTTCACACTCTGGTACGACATGCCGCATCGGGCCACGCGCGACGCCGACCTGCTTGGCTTCGGCGCGAGTGATCTGGATTCGGTCGCTGAAACTTTCCGGGAAATCGCCGCAGTAGCTGTCGACGATGGCATCGCATTCGACCCGGCCTCGGTCACGGTCGGGGAAATCCGTAAGGAGGCAGGCTACAGCGGCGTCCGGGTAATCATCGCTGGCGAGCTGGCCAAGGCCCGCAGATCGATGTCGGCTTCGGCGATGCCGTCACACCCGCGCCGGTGGATTCGGTCTATCCGGTCCTGCTGGACGATCTGCCCGCGCCCCGGCTGCGGGCCTACCCGACGTACACGGTCATCGCGGAAAAACTCCACGCCATCGCCCTGCTGGGCATGACCAACAGCCGCCTGAAGGACTACTTCGATCTGTCGGTTCTTCTGGAACGAGAAGCCCTGGACGCCGATTTGCTGGCCAACGCGATCAAGGCCACCTTTGAGCGGCGCGACATGGCTGTGCCCGATGCGCTGCCGACTGGGCTGTCGGACGAGTTCGCACACGATTCCTCGCGGGCGTCGCTGTGGCTGGCGTTCCTCAAGAAGAACGCGCTTCCCCCCGAGCCCCTGCCTGCCATCGTGGATCGGCTGCGATCCGCCCTGGCACCTGCGTTGAACCGAGCCGCTCTTTGAACACCGACTCGTAGAGCTGCAGCTTCGCGCCCATCGCCACGGTCGGATATAGCCTACGCGCTAAGTCCAGCCCGGGCATGCCTCGAGATTCGCCGAGGGCGGCCAGCCGCATGGGCCCGCCCAGGTCCCGGCGCATCGGCTGACTCTGCGTCCTGCCCCCGCTGACGTCGGCTTGCGTCGACTTGCATCCGCGCCTTCCTGTGGTGAGATGGTCCGCATCCTCATCCCGGAGCGCCCACGATGCCCATCCAACCCGCAGCGCAACCCGCCTCCTCGCCACCCCCATCCCGCCTGTCCCGCCGCCTGGCCGCGCTGCGCGACATCCTGCTCGTGCTGTGCTGGACCGACTCGCCGGCTGGTCATCGCGTCCGCCTGGAGCTGCAACGCCGCTTTGCACGCCGTGGCCAGTCCCCGCAAGGCGCACGCCGCATGGCCGGCCTGCGTCTTGCCGCCGCCCTGGGCGTCACAACCTTGTTCGCTCCCTGGCTGGTCCTGGCCGCAGCCCTGGGCAGCGCGGCCCTGCTCTCCCATGCACCCGGGATGAGCCGGGCATGCCTGCTGCTGGCGTTCGCCCTGGTCGGGCTGTATGGCCGCGGCATCCTGCACCTCGGCCGAGACGAGGCCTGGCGCAAGTCGGTGTTCCGCGCCAGCGGCCATGATCTGCAGGCCCTGCCCCTGGAATCCCCCCTGAAGCGGCTGCAGCCCGAAGCCTTGGGAGGCGAGGCGCTGCGGCATTGGCGGTGCGCCCGGCGCTGGGCCTGGACGACGGTGGCGCTGCTGGCGGGACTGGCCTGGAGTCTGGCCCGGGGCGTGGGCTGGATCCTGGCCCACCGGCCTGCGCACGGCTGCCTCGCCCTGCCCTGGGTGCTGGGCACGGCGCTGGGGCTGGCGACGTGGCTGCCTACTCGCTACGACCACCATGTGGGCCTGGCCTTGGGCCTGAGCCTGGATGCGCCCGAAGCCGCCGAGACAGCCCAAACAGCCGAGGCCGTCCATGCACCCGAGGACGCCGCGCGCTGACTCGAGGCACCCATTCCCCTCTCCATCCTCATCCTTCCATGCCACGCTGAACCATGCCCCGCCATCAACGCCTGCTCGATGCCCTGAACGACACCCCCACGCGCTCGCATGTGCCCGAGCCGCCAATCCCCCTGGTGCGCCTGTGGCTGCTGCGCATCCTGCTGCCGCTGGGAGGGCTGCGCCAGCTCCTGCATGACGGCCAGGGCGTGTCCGGTTTGCTCGCCACGCTGGGCGTGCCCCACGCTCTGCGGGAGGGCGGCACGGACGCCGCCAGCCTGGTCGCGATCCGCCGCGTGCTCGAATCCGACTGGCAGGCGCTGGAGGCGCAGGCCGACGCGCTCGTGCTGCCGGTCGCGCTGGAGGAGAACCTGGCACGCCT
>JAJZAQ010000030.1 GCA_021799355.1 Pseudomonadota bacterium | reverse complement strand
CGCGACCTACAACACAAACTGCCAGCCCTTCAGGTGGACCGCCACCGCCGACTCCATCCTCGAGAAGCTGCATCGACTTTGTTCACGTATCAGCGGGACAGGACACTAGCCAATCGGGCCTATGTCCTCTCCGAGGGGGAGGTTGTGTTCGAAGGAGACGCTGCGATCCTGCGCGACGACAAGACACGCATGGAGCAACTTGCCGGCGTCGCCCATGCGGCTTGATTTTTTTCAGCCCGGCAACTGATCGCGGATGAGCTGGCAGAGCTTTTGCGCCCACGGCGGTACGCGTTCCGTGGGTACGTAGGCGTAACCAAGGATCAGGCCGCGCTGTCGCGGGGCTGACAGGAAGTAGCGCGACAGGGGGCGCACCGTCATGCCCTGGGCGTCGGCGGCGCGGGCGATGGCTTCGTCGTCCACCGCGTCTTCCGCGCGGAACAGCAGGCACAGGTGCAGGCCGGATTCCTGGCCGGAAATCTGCACGCGGTCGCCCAGACAGCGCTGCACGCGGCGCGCCAGTTCGTCGCGCCGTGCCTGGTAGGCCACGCGCAGGCGGCGGATCAGGGTGTTGAAATGGCCTTCGGTGATGAAATCGGTCAGCGCCGCCTGCAGCATGAGCTGGCCGGGGCGGAACAGGTCGTACAGCCCGGTGTTGAACGCAGGCAGCAGGTCGGCAGGCACGACCAGGTAGCCCAGGCGGATGCCGGGGTACATGACTTTGGAAAACGTGCCGGAGTACAGCACCTGCGCATGGTCGTCGAGTCCCTGCAGGCTGGCATAGGGCCGGCCGCCGAAGCGGAATTCGCTGTCGTAATCGTCTTCGAAAATCCAGCAGCGCTGGCGCGCGGCGAACTGCAGCAGGGCGCGGCGGCGCTGCAGGCTCATGACATGGCCGAGCGGGTATTGGTGCGACGGGGTGACGTAGATCAGTCGCGGCCTGCCCTGCTGCCAGTCGGCCGCCGATGGCGCGATGCCTTCGGCATCGACGGCGATGGGCCGCAGTTTCAACCCCGCGGCCTGCAGCGCCCGGCGCGCGCCCCAGTAGCAGGGGTTCTCCACCCAGGCCTCGTCGCCGTGGTCGGTGAGCAGTCGCGCAGCCAGATCGAGCGATTGCTGCGTGCCCGAGGTGATGAGCACCTGCTCGGGGGTGACGCGCACCGAGCGTGACAGGCTCAGGTATTGCGCAATGGCCGCGCGCAGCGGCATGTAGCCGCCCTGCTGGCCGTAGTCGAGCAGATTGCGGTCGAGGCTGCGCCAGTATTTGGCCTGCAGTTTTTGCCACAGCTGGATGGGGAATTCGGCGAACTCGATCGTGCCGGGGGCGAACGGCTGGACTTCCAGATCGGCGGCACCCGATTGCGCCGTCAGCAGCGCGCCACGCTGCGACAGCTCGCGCGGCGTGCCGTCCTGCACGTCTGGCGCCGGGGTCTGCCGGCGCGAGCGGACGGGCACGGTGAGCGGGCCGAGATCGGGCAGCGTTTGGGACACGAAAGTGCCGCTGCCCTGCCGCGCGGTGAGATACCCTTCGGCAGTGAGCTGGTTGATCGCCGACATCACCGTGTTGCGCGACAGGTTCAGGTCACGCGCCAGATCGCGGGTGGACGGCAGTCTCACCCCGGCGGTGATGCGACCGGACAGAATGGCGCCGCGCAGCGACAGGTACAGCCGGCGGTTGAGCGGCGCGGCCACGGCGGCGTCGCTTTCGGTTCGCTGCAGCTCGGTCAGCAAGAGCTCGGACAGGGCCAGGGAACGCATGGGACGGGGGAGTCGAGACAGGCGGACTGCACGGGGGCCGCGGCAGGCGCAGGCGCGGAGGCGCCGGCGTGGATCAGGGTCAAACGAGAAGGGCGCTGCCGGTGTGTCCAACCAGCCAGCGCCCGCTTGTCGACTTCATGGGCGAAGCCTGCGTCATGCCGCAGCATGACCGAATGCACAGTGTCGTTGGGCTCGATGCGTTTCGATAGAACCTCCCCGATCTGAATGCTGACGGTTTCAATCTACGCCTGCTGCAGCCGCGTTGCAAGTGTTGTTTGCGTAACCGGCAACTGGCCCTATCGGGGAAACAGGGAGTGGCACTTTCGACAGGGCCAATCGACAGTTAAATTGGGCTCGCAGAATGAGGCTAACTCATGGAAAACCCTGAGGTTTTTGCTGTGCAACGGTGGTGCATCCACATTTTGCAACGCACCAAAATGGGCGCTCAGCCGCGTCCGTTCGAGGTGGACGTGCGGCACTGCGCTGCACCAAAATGAGGCTTTGGTTCCCTGCTGGCCCGATGGCCGGCTGCTGATTCGTCATGTCCCTGATCAATCAATCCCTGCCCTGTGTGGCCGTGTCGACCGATCTGAAAACCATCGCCGGCCATCCCACCTACGCCGTGGCGCAAAAATACGTCGACCCGCTGTTGCCGCTGGCCGGGGTGTGGCCGTGGCTGCTGCCATCGCTGGGCGGGCAAACGCCGCTGGACGTGGTGCTCGACCACATCGACGGGCTGGTGCTCACCGGTTCGCCGTCGAACATCGAACCGCACCATTACGGCCAGGATCTGAGCAATCCCGATTCCCCGGCCGACCCGGCACGGGACGCCACCACCCTGCCGCTGATCCGCGAGGCGATTGCGCGCGGTCTGCCGGTGTTCGGCATCTGTCGCGGGTTTCAGGAAATCAACGTTGCCCTGGGCGGCACGCTGCTGCAGGAAGTGCACAACACCGCGGGGTTCGACGACCACCGCGAGGACGAGGCGCTGGACGTCGCCGCACAGTACGCCCCGGCGCATTGGGTGCACGCGGTGCCCGGGGGCATGCTCGAGGCCATCGTCGGCGCAGGCTCGTGGCAGGTCAACAGCCTGCACGGTCAGGGCATTCAGACGCTGGCCCCCGATCTGCTGGCGCAGGCGCATGCGCCCGACGGGTTGATCGAGGCCTATACCCACCGTCACGCCGCAGGCTTCGTGCTGGCCGTGCAGTGGCATCCGGAATGGCAGGCGGCGCAAAACCCGGTATCGCGCGCGCTGTACGCCGCTTTCGGCCAGGCATGCCGGCAGTATGCCCAGCGCAGACTGGAATGCGCGGCGTAGGCAAACCCGCGCGCGCCCCTGGCGTTCAAGGCGTGCGCGATTCGATGATGTACCCCGAAACGCAAACTGGAACCCATCATGAGCAGCAGTGACAACCGCAAGCAGTGGACCTTCAACGATCTGGAGGGATGGCTCAACGCACAGCGCATCACCGAAATCGAATGCCTCGTGCCCGACCTCACCGGCGTGGCCCGCGGCAAAATCCTGCCGCGCAGCAAGTTCACCGAAGACCGCGGCATGCGCCTGCCCGAGAGCATCATCGGCCTGACCGTCACCGGCAACTGGCCGGACGACGAGCGGCTGGAGACGCTCATCGCCGACACCGACCGCGACATGAATCTGGTTCCCGACCCGAGCACAGCGCGCGTCGTCCCCTGGGCCACCGATCCGACGGCACAGGTGATTCACGACTGCTATTTCAAAGACGGTGCGCCGGTGGATTACGCGCCGCGCACCGTGCTGAAAAACGTGCTCAAGCTGTACGCCGCGCGCGGCTGGGCGCCGGTGGTCGCTCCCGAGCTGGAGTTCTACTTAGTGGACAAAAACACCGACCCCGACCAGCCGTTGCGCCCGCCCATCGGCCGTTCGGGCCGCGCCGAAACCTCGCGCCAGCACTACAGCATCGACGCGGTCAACGAGTTCGATCCGCTGTTCGAAGACATCTACGACTACTGTGACGCGATGGATCTGGACGTCGACACCCTGATCCATGAAGTCGGCGCCGGACAGATGGAAATCAACTTCCTGCACGGCGACCCGCTCGATCTGGCCGACAGGGTGTTTTTTTTCAAGCGCACCATCCGCGAGGCGGCGATGCGGCACAACATGTTCGCCACCTTCATGGCCAAACCGATGGCCGGCGAGCCGGGCAGCGCGATGCACGTGCACCAGAGTGTGGTCGACATCAAGACCGGGCGCAATGTGTTCAGCAACCCGGATGGCGGCCCCTCCGACCTGTTCCTGCACTACATCGGCGGTCTGCAGAAATACATCCCGCACGTCATGGCGTTTTTCGCCCCTTACGTCAACTCCTACCGCCGCCTGGTGGCCAACACCGCGGCGCCGACCAATGTCGAATGGGGCAGCGACAACCGCACGGTCGGTATCCGCGTGCCCAACTCCGGGCCGGAAAACCGGCGGATGGAAAACCGCGTCATCGGCGCCGACGCCAACCCCTACGTCGCGCTGGCGGCCAGCCTGGCCTGCGGCTATCTGGGCATGGTCAACGCCATCGCTCCGCTGCCGGAGATGACCGGCAACGCCTACGCCACGCCGCACGCCACGCCGCTGCCGCAAAGCCTGTCGGAATCGGTGCGGTTGCTCGACGAAGTGCCCGAAATCGAGGCCATCCTGGGCAAGCGCTTTTGCGGCATCTACAAGGCGGTGAAGATGAGCGAGTACGCCGAGTTCATGAAAGTCATCAGCCCGTGGGAGCGCGAGCACCTGCTGCTGCATGTCTGAGCGCCACCCGCAGCCACGCCAACCCCCTGGATTCGTACCGGATCGCACTGGAGACCCGCATGCAAGCCACCGACCTGCCGACGTTCGACACCGCGGCATTGCGCGCCAAGGACGCCGCGCACCACCTGCACCCCTTCACCGACACCAAAAGCCTCAGCGCCGCGGGCAGCCGCGTCATCGTGCGCGGGCAGGGCGTGCGCATCTGGGACTCCGACGGCCACGAAATCATCGACGGCATGTCCGGGCTGTGGTGCGTCAACCTCGGCTATGGGCGGCAGGACTTGGTCGACGCCGCCACGCGGCAGATGCAAACCCTCCCTTACTACAACGCGTTTTTCAAGACCACCACGGCGCCGGCGGCCGAGCTCGCCGCGCTGCTGCCCGAGGTCGCCCCACCCGGGTTCAACCATGTGTTTTTCACCAACTCGGGGTCGGAGGGCAACGACACCATCATCCGCCTGGTGCGCCGCTACTGGGACCTGATGGGCCAGCCGCAGCGCAAGACCCTCATCAGCCGCCGCAATGCCTACCACGGCAGCACCCTGGGCGGTGCGTCTCTGGGCGGCATGGACGGCATGCACGCGCAGGGCGATCTGCCGCTGCCGGGCATCGTCCACATCGACCAGCCGTATCAACTGCAGCACGGCAAGCCCGGCGAGAGCGCGCACGACTTCGGGCTGCGCGCGGCGCGCTGGCTGGAAGACAAAATCCTCGAACTCGGTGCGGACAAGGTCGCCGCGTTCATCGGCGAGCCGGTGCAGGGTGCCGGCGGTGTGATCATCCCGCCGGCGACCTACTGGCCGGAGATCCAGCGCATCTGCGACAAATACGGCATCCTGCTGGTATCCGACGAGGTGATCTGCGGCTTCGGCCGGCTGGGCACGTGGTTTGGCTGCCAGCATCCGCACATCAACGTCCGCCCCGACCTCATCACCTTCGCCAAGGGCGTGACCTCGGGCTATCTGCCGCTCGGCGGGGTGCTGGTGAGCGACCGCGTCGCGCAGGTGCTGATCGACAAGGGTGGCGACTTCAACCACGGCTTCACATACTCCGGCCACCCGACCTGCTGCGCAGTGGCCATCGCCAACGTCAAGGCGCTGCGCGCCGAGGGCGTGGTCGAGCGTGTGGCGAACGACCTCGCGCCGTATCTGGCGGAAAAATTCGCGACCCTGAACGACCACCCGCTGGTCGGCGACGCGCAAAGCCTGGGCATGGTCGCCGGGCTCGTGCTCTACAAGGACAAGGCCAGCCGCACCCTGTTCCCCGCCGATCTGGGCGTGGGCTATATCTGCCGCGACCATTGCTTCAACAACGGCGTGGTCATGCGCGCGGTGGAGGAGCGCATGATCATCGCCCCGCCGCTGGTGATGACCCACGCCGACATCGACGAAATGATCCGCCGCATCCGCCGTAGTCTGGATGACACGCTCGCTGGTCTGCGCGACAGGGGCTTGGTATAAATTGCGCTTCTCGTGCCGGGGTTGGGCTGTTGCTGGTACGGGAATTGCTCGGTCTGGCGTGTTTCACCCGTTTACCCACTGGTTTCACACTACTTGAGAGGGTCTTATGTCACACACACAGCGTAAAAAGTCGTTGATCGGCAAGTTGCTGGCAACGTGTCTGGCGGGGGCGGCGGCACTGGCGTTCGGCGCGGCAGCGCCAGCGCAGGCCGCAGGCGTGCTCAACATCTACAACTGGTCGGATTACATTGCGCCGACCACGGTGCCGGATTTCGAAAAGGAATACGGCATCAAGGTGCGTTACGACACCTTCGATTCCAACGAAACCCTGTTTGCCAAAATGGTCGCCGGAGACACCGGCTATGACATCGTCGTGCCATCGTCGAACTGGGCGGCGATCGACATCAAGGGCGGGCTGCTGCACCCCTTGGACAAATCCAAAATCCCCAACTACAAAAACCTCGATCCGGGGTTGATGAAACAGCTCGCCGCGGTCGATCCGGGCAACAAATACCTGATTCCGTGGATGTGGGGGTACACCACCGTCGGTATCAACGTCGACAAGGTGAAAAAAGCGCTGGGCAACACGCCGATGCCGGCCAACCCCTGGGCGCTGGTGTTCGACCCGACCTACGCCGACAAAATCAAATCGTGCGGCATTTCGATGCTCGACTCCGGCGGCGACATCATGGAAGCGGCGTTCAACTACCTGGGCATTCCGCAAAGCACGCAGAACCCGGCGGATTTCGAAAAAGCCTGGGCGATGGTGCAAAAAGTGCGCAAAGACGTCAGCGTGTTCTCCTCCTCGGGCTACATCAACGATCTGGCCGGGGGCTCGATCTGCATGTCGCTGGGCTGGTCGGGTGACATGGGCATCGCCGCGGCGCGCGCCAAGGCTGCGAAAAACGGCGTGAACATCGAAGTCTTCCCGCCGACCCACGGCGCGGTGATTTTCATCGACACCATGGCGATTCCCGCCGACGCGAAGAACATCGACAACGCCTACAAGTGGATGAACTACGTGCTCGAACCGAAGGTGGCTGCGGCCGACACCAACACCGTGACCTACGCCAACCCGGTGCCGGCGTCGCTGCCTTACGTCGATGCCAAGGTCAAAGACAACGATTTCGTCTTCCTCAAGCCTGACATGCTGGCCAAACTGATTCCGCCCAAGGTGTACACCGCGGATCAGCGCCGCCTGGTCACACGGCTGTATACCAAGTTCAAGACCGGGCTGTGATGATGCGACGGCTGCAGTCAGCGCTGGCGGGCTGCAGCCGCCTGACCCCGTTTGTTCACTCGATGATGGAGTTCGCGTCGTGACGCCTGCTTCTTCCAGCGACAACCCCTTTTTGCGTATCGAGGGCATCACCCGCCGCTTCGACGAAGTCGTTGCGGTCAACGACATCCATCTCGACATCCGCAGGGGAGAGATTTTTGCCCTGCTCGGCTCGTCGGGCTGCGGCAAGACGACCTTGCTGCGCATGCTCGGCGGGTTCGAGACGCCCACGTCCGGGCGCATCCTGCTCGAAGGCCAGGACATCACCGGTCTGCCGCCCTACGAGCGGCCGATCAACATGATGTTTCAGTCGTATGCGCTGTTCCCCCACCTGACGGTGTTCGACAACATCGCCTTTGGCCTCAAACGCGACGGCC
Source organism: Pseudomonadota bacterium (assembly GCA_021799355.1). Classification (GTDB taxonomy): domain Bacteria; phylum Pseudomonadota; class Gammaproteobacteria; order Burkholderiales; family Burkholderiaceae_C; genus Thiomonas. The sequence continues at coordinate 28,224 of JAJZAQ010000030.1, read as the reverse complement.
TGCCCAAGGCCGACATCGCCGCTCGCGTCGAACAGATGCTCGACCTGGTGCAGCTCAAGCCGTACGCCAAGCGTAAACCGCACCAGCTCTCCGGCGGCCAGCAGCAGCGCGTGGCGCTGGCGCGCAGCCTGGCCAAGCGGCCCAAACTGCTGCTGCTCGACGAACCGCTGGCTGCACTGGACAAGAAGCTGCGCGAGCGCACCCAGCTCGAACTGGTCAACATTCTGCGCAAGGTCGGCGTGACCTGCGTCATGGTCACGCACGACCAGGAGGAGGCCATGACCATGGCCGACCGCATCGCGGTGATGCGCGACGGCCGTTTTTTACAACTGGGCACGCCGATCGAGATTTACGAGCACCCGCAAAGCCGCTTCATCGCCGACTTCATCGGCAACGTCAATCTGTTCGACGGCAAGCTGGTCACCGACGAACCGGACCACTGCGAAGTGCAAACCGCCGAAGGGCTGTTCCACATCGGCCACGGCATCAGCGGCACACTAGGCATGGAACTGGGCGTGGCGCTGCGCCCGGAAAAAATGATGCTGACCGAAGGTCACCACAGCCACCCGTACAACGCGTTCCAGGCCACCATCAGCGGGCGGTCTTACATGGGCAGCTATACCGCCTACGAGCTGCAACTGCCCAGCCAGCGCCGCGTGCGCGTGACCGTGTCCAACGCCGACCGCCACGCCGATCCGTTCGCCATCGGCACCGCAGTCACCGCGCACTGGGCGCCCAACGCGCCGGTGGTCATCGTCGATTGACGCCGCTGGAGCCGCGCATCATGCCCGACCGCAACGACCTCCCCGCCCCGCCCCGCCCGCGCAAACCCCGGCGCTGGGGGCGCGCGACGGTGATCGGCATTCCGCAGATCTGGCTGCTGGCCTTTCTGCTCGCGCCGTTTTTCATTCTGCTCAAAATCAGCGTGTCGGAAACCGACGCGCTGGGCATCGGCTTCGATCCGCTGGTGTCCTACGTCAACGATGTGCTGCAGGTGCACGTCCGCTTTTCCGCGTATCTGGCGCTGGTGCGCGACAGTCTGTACATCGTCACCTATCTGTCGTCACTGTGGTACGCGCTTCTGACCACCGTGCTCTGCCTGGTGATCGGCTATCCGTTTGCGTATTTCATCGCCCGTGCCAGGCCGACGGTGCGCCCGGGGCTGCTGATGCTGGTGATGCTGCCGTTCTGGACATCGTTCCTCATCCGCATCTATGCCTGGAAAAACCTGCTCGACATCAACGGCCTGATCAACCAGGCGCTGCTGTGGGCGGGCATCATCCATCACCCGCTGCGCATGATGTTCACCGAGTTTTCGTTCATGATCGGCATGGTGTACGGCTATATCCCGTTCATGATCCTGCCGCTGTATGCCACCCTGGTCAAGCTCGACCACCGGCTGGAGGAGGCCGCCGCCGATCTGGGAGCCACGCCGCTGAAAACCTTCTGGCTGGTGACCGTGCCGCTGTCCCGCTCGGGCATTGTCGCCGGCAGCCTGCTGGTGTTCATCCCGGCAGTCGGTGAATACGTCATCCCCGAACTGCTCGCCGGGCCGTCGACGCTGAACATCGGCCGGGTGATGTGGAACGAGTTTTTCCTCAACCTCGACTGGCAGCGCGCCTCGGCGGTGGCGATCGTGATGATCGTGCTCATCCTGCTGCCCATCGCGGTGTTCAACCGTTACCAGACCAGGTCACTGGAGAGTGCGCGATGAAAAAATCCGCCGTGCTGCCGCTGACCTGGATGATCCTGGTCTATCTATTCCTCTACCTGCCCATCGTCGTGCTGGTGGTGTATTCGTTCAACGACTCGCGCATGGTCACCATCTGGGGCGGGTGGACGTTGAAATGGTACGGCGCGGTGGTGCACGACCAGGAGGTCATCAGCGGGCTGATCCTCTCGCTCAAGGTGGCGCTGGCCACGGCCACCACATCGGTGCTGCTGGGCACGCTGGCGGCGTTCGCGCTGGTGCGTTACCGCCGGTTTTTCGGCAAGGGGCTGCTCAACTTCATGATCAACATCCCGCTGGTCATGCCCACGGTGGTCATCGCGCTGGCGCTGCTGATGTTTTTCGTCACGGTGCAAAAAGCCCTGGGCTTTCCGCAAAAGGGCTTTTTCACCATTTTCATCGGACACACGGTCATGGCCATTTCCTACGCCGCCGTGGTCATCCAGTCGCGGCTGAAGGAAATGGATCGCTCGATCGAAGAGGCGGCGATGGATCTGGGCGCGCGCCCGTTTCAGGTGTTCATGCTCGTGACCCTGCCGACCATCTCGCAGGCGCTGGTGTCGGCCTGGCTGCTGGCGTTTTCGCTGTCGCTCGACGAGGTGGTGATTTCCGCCTTCCTTTCAGGGCCAGGCAGCACCACGTTGCCGGTGGTGATTTTCTCGCGCGCCCGGCTGGGTCTGAGCCCGACGATCAACGTGGTCGGAGCCATCACCGTGTACCTGGTCATCATCGCCGTGGCGGTCAGCAGCCTGCTCATGGCGCGGCGTGAACGCCTGCGCGCCAAACAGGCGGCGCAGGCGCTGCGTCTGGATGGCGAACCGCCGCCGAGCCACGAATTCGGCGTCGGCCTGCTCACCGCGGAGGGCCGTTGAAGCGCGCCGCCCCGGTTCGACTCAGGCCCGCAATCTCCCCGCAATACCCCGTTCACACCACAGCCACCTTGGAGGATCACCACAATGAACAAGTTCAAGCTCACCGTTCTTGCCGCCAGTCTGGGCCTGGCCCCGCTGGCGCACGCCGATACCAACGCCGAGATCCTCGCCGAACTGCAGGCGCTCAAGGCCAAGGTGCAGCAGCTCGAAGCGCAGGTCAAGGCGCAGCAGGCGCAGATCGACGACAACCAGAAGGCCACCGATGAAGCCAGCAAGGTGGCCAACCACGCCGACGTGCAGATCGCCGGCATCAAGCAGGCCAACGAATCGTCCGGCTTCATGGGGCTGAAGATCAGCGGCATGATCGCCCCGGCCTATGTCTACAACCAGGATCAGCAGGCCAGCTCGTTCGTGTTCCTCAACCGCTCGAACCAGAACGCCGGCGGCGGCACGATCTACAACTACGACAACTCCTACTTCGGCAGCGCCTACCTGCAGTTCCAGAAGGAAACCGCAGGCGGGGTGAAGTGGAACCTCACGCTGGCGCCGGACCGTGGCGCGGGCACGCTGATGAACGGCAACTCCATCATCCACGAAGCCTCGGTGGCCATTCCGCTCAACAGCAGCACCAAGCTGATCGCCGGCCAGATTCCCGACTGGGAAGGGTATGAATCCACCTGGGACAACCAGATCAAGCCCATCACCCACAACCTGCTGTTCGATTTCACCGAGCTCACCGCCTACACCGGTGCCGGCCTCGACCAGACCGTGGGCAACTGGGAATGGAAGGCGATGATCGCCAATATGAACTCGCCGCGTTACTACTACGCAGGCAATGGCGGCCGCGCTCCGGCGCTGGTGTTCCGCGCCGACTACACCCCGCCGGGTTACGACAACGCCGACATTGGCGTGTGGGCGATGGTGGGCAAGCTGCCGAACTCCAACGTCGCCGCAGACGGCACCACGCCGCTGTTTCCCACGGGAACGAGCACCGCGCAAATGGTCGAGGTCGATGGCTACATGACCAACGGCGCCTGGGGCTATTACGGCCAGCTCGGCTACGGCCAGCAGACCGGCGCGGCGTACAACGGCGGCAAGGCCAAGTGGTGGGGCTTGTCCGGCATGCTGACCTACAACTTCACTCCGCGGTTCCTGGGCTTTGCCCGCGCCGACTATCTCAACAACAGCAGCAACGGCGGCGGCCTGCCCGGTGGTTACATGAATGCGTCTGCGGGCAGCTTGAGCTTCAACCAGATCAACGGCTTCGGCCCCGGCTATGCGTATGACCCGGTGGCCGGCACGTGGAGCATCACCGACCCGAACAAGGGCGCCAACCGCTTTGCGCTGTCGCTGGGCTGGAATTACCTGCTGACCGAATCGACCACGCTGAAAATGGAGTACCGCTATGACCGCTCCAACCTCAACACCTTCTACAACGTGTCCGACGGCAGCTTCAAGAAATACAACAACCTGCTGGCCGCTTCGGTGGTCGTGAGCTTCTGATGCCCCGCAGGGGGTGCTGACGATCTGGCCGGCGCAGACCGGCCATTTTTTCTGGAGATTCGCATGCCCGAGAACTTCAACCGCATCTGGCGGCAGCACGCCGCCGACCTGATCGCCCGCGGCATCGACGGCCGCATGGTCATCGATGGTCGCCGCTGGAACGCGGTCGACGGCAGCCTGTTCGACTGCGTCTCGCCGATCGACGGCAAGGTCATCGCCCGCGTCGCCCGCGGCAAGGCGGCCGACATCGACCGCGCCGTGGCCAGCGCCCGCGCCGCGTTCAACGACCGCCGCTGGGCCGGCAAGTCGCCGGGCGAGCGCAAGAAGGTGCTGGTTGCGTTTGCCGAGGCGATGCGCGCGGCGCGCGACGAACTCGCGCTGCTCGAAACCCTGGACATGGGCAAGCCCATCCGTAACAGCCTGGGCACCGACGTCCCTGCCGCGGCGCGCTGCATCCAGTGGTTCGGCGAGGCGACCGACAAGATTTACGACGAGATCGCCCCGACCGGCGACGACGCGCTGGCGCTGGTCACCCGCCAGCCGGTCGGCGTGGTCGGCGCCATCGTGCCGTGGAATTACCCGATGCTCATGGCCGCATGGAAAATCGGCCCGGCCTTGGCCGCAGGCAACAGCGTGGTGCTCAAGCCCAGCGAAAAATCGCCGCTGACCGCGCTGCGCCTGGCCGAACTGGCGCTCGAAGCGGGGCTGCCCGAAGGCGTGCTCAACGTCGTGCCGGGTTACGGCCACGAAGCCGGCGAGGCGCTGGCGCTGCACATGGATGTTGACGCCATCGGCTTTACCGGCTCGACGCGCACCGGCCGGCGCATGCTGGAGTATTCCAGTCGCAGCAACTTGAAGCGCGTGTACAACGAGCTCGGCGGCAAGTCGGCCAATATCGTGTTCGCCGATTTCGACGACCTCGACCGCGCCGCCGAAACCGCCATCGGCAGCATGTTCTACAACCAGGGCGAGAGCTGCAACGCGCCGTCGCGGCTGCTGGTGCAGGACAGCATCGCCGACGCCTTTGTCGAAAAGCTCGCCGCGCTCACGCCCAAATACCACCCGGCCGACCCGCTGGACCCGGACACCGTGCTCGGCGCGCTGGTCGATGAAACGCAGACGCAGACGGTGCTGGGCTACATCCAGTCCGGCAAGGACGAAGGCGCGCGCTGCGTCGTCGGCGGCTGCCGGGCCCTCGAACACACCGGCGGGCAGTATGTCGCGCCGACGGTGTTCGACGGGGTGAAGAACAGCATGAAAATCGCCCGCGAAGAAATTTTTGGCCCGGTGCTGGCGGTGATCCGCTTTTCCACCGAGGCCGAGGCGATTGCGATTGCCAACGACTCGACCTACGGCCTGCACGCCGGGGTGTGGACGCGCAACCTCGACCGCGCGGTGCGGGTGTCGCGCGCGCTGCAGGTCGGCACCGTGCACGTCAACCAGTACGACGAGGACGACATCACCGTGCCCTTCGGCGGGGTCAAGCAGTCAGGCAACGGCCGCGACAAGTCGCTGCACGCCTTCGACAAATACACCGAACTCAAGACCACCTGGATGCGCATCGACGCGCAGTGAAACGCGCCAAAGCAGAACACGAACGGAGACTCCACATGAACCACTCAGCCAATGAACAACTCCAGGCCCGCCGCGCCGCCGCCACCCCGCGCGGCGTCGGCGTGATGGCCAGCTTCTACGCCGACCGCGCCGAGGGCGCCGAGCTGTGGGACGTCGAAGGACGGCGCTTCATCGACTTTGCCGGCGGCATCGCCGTGCTCAACGTCGGCCACCGCCACCCGCGCATCGTCGCGGCGATCGAAGCGCAGTTGCAACGCTTCACCCACACCTGCTACCAGGTCGTGCCGTATGAAAGCTACGTCAGCCTGGCGGAAAAGCTCAACGCCCTGACCCCCGGCAGCCATGCGAAAAAGACCGCGTTTTTCTCCACCGGCGCCGAAGCGGTGGAAAACGCGGTGAAGATTGCCCGCGCCCACACCGGCCGCGGCGGGGTCATCGCCTTCGGCGGCGCGTTCCACGGCCGCAGCCTGTTTGCCGTGTCGCTCACCGGCAAGGTGCAGCCGTACAAGGCCGGGTTTGGCCCATTTCCGCCGGAGATCTACCACGCGCCGTTTCCAGCCGAGGGTAGCGATCTGGCGGCGGTGAAAAAGGCGGTCGATCACCTGTTCAAGGCCGACATCGAACCCTCGCGGGTCGCGGCGATCATTTTCGAGCCGATTCAGGGCGAGGGCGGGTTCAACGTCATCTCCGCAGAAGCGGTGAAGTGGCTGCGCGAGCTGTGCGACGCACATGGCATCGTGCTGATCGCCGACGAGGTGCAGACCGGCTTTGGCCGCACCGGCAAGCTGTTTGCGATGGAGCACTTCCATGAGCAAACCGGGGTGCTGCCTGATCTGATGACCATCGCCAAATCGCTCGCCGCAGGCACGCCGCTGTCGGCGGTGACCGGACGCGCCGACATCATGGACGCGCCCGCGCCTGGCGGCTTGGGCGGCACCTACGCCGGCAACCCGCTGGCCATCGCCGCCGCGCACGCGGTGATCGACGTGATGCGCGACGAAGCGCTGCCCGCACGCGGCCAAAAGCTGGGCGATGCGCTCAAGGCGCGGCTCAACGCCCGCCGCGCCGATGTGCCGAACATCGCCGATGTGCGCGGGCTGGGGGCGATGGTCGCGGTGCAGTTCAACGACCCGGCCAGCGGCGCGCCCGATGCCGCGTTCACCAAGCGGGTGCAGGCCGAGGCGCTGCAGCGCGGGCTGATTCTGCTGACCTGCGGGGTGGACTACAACGTCATCCGCTTCCTGTTCCCGCTGACCATTTCGCAAGCACTGTTCGACGAGGCGCTGGACGTGCTCGATGCGGCGCTGACCGCGGCGCGCGGCTGAGCGTCAGCGGCCGCCGCGGCGGATGCGGTTGCGCCGCGTCATTCCCTGGCACGGCGCGCACGCGTCCTTGCGCGGTTTGCGACCGTAGCGCCCGGCGTAGCGGTCGAAAATCGCCCGCGGCACGACGTGGAGAAATTTGCTCAGCACCGCCATCTGCCAAGGGATGGTGGCATACGCCCGCCCGGCGTCGATGGCGCGCACCGCGCGCTGCGCGAACTCCTCCGGGGTGAGCAGAAACGGCATGCGAAAGCGGTTGCCCGCGGTCATCGCCGTGGCCACGTAGCCGGGGCTGATGGTCACCACCTTCACCCCGCTGGGGCGCAGTTCCACGCGCAGACTTTCGAGCGAGCGGATCAGCGCCGCCTTGCTCGCGCAATACGCCGCATGGCACGGCAGGCCGCGCACCCCGGCGACGCTGGCAATGCCCACCAGCGTGCCGCTGCCGCGCGCGCGCATCGGCGCGATGAACGGCGACAGCGTGGCCAGCGCCGCGCCCCAGTTGACGTCCATGATGTCCAGCGCGACTTGCAGATCGTCGGCTTGCGACAGATCGACGCCGTGGCTGATGCCGGCGTTGGCGATGACCACCTGCGGGCAGCCCCAGTCGCGCAGCAGGGCGTCGGCCTCGGCGCGCAGATGGTCGACGTCGCGCACGTCGGCGGCGATCAGCCGCACGCGGCTGCCGTCGGCGGGGTCCAGGCCGCAGCCGCGCGCCACGGCGTCGAGCAGTTCGGCGCGGCGGGCGATCAGCACCAGCCGCCAGCCCCGCGCGGCGTACACCGCAGCCAGCGCTGCGCCCAGCCCGCTGGACGCGCCGGTGAGCACGACGGTAGGAACGGTCGCGGGCCCGGCGGTCATGGCCGTGACGCGGTTTGTGCTCCGGGGGCGATGACGGCGCGCACCCGGCCGTGCATCGCCGCCGTGCCGGCGATGCCGTCGAAATCGAGCGAATCACCGGCAAACCGCGTCGCCCCCTGCGTGACGACGGTGGGGCGGTTCGACTGCACGATTTGCTGGTTGGGAAAGACGTTGAGAAACCCGCTGCGCACCACGATCGGCGCCTGGCCGGCAGCGCTGCGCTGTACCACGGCGTCGCCGAGCAACTGCACATTGCTGCCGTCCTTGTTCGACAGGCCGCGCAGCGCCGAGGCGGTGACGACCACGCCCTGCGGGTTGACGACGCGCAGCTGCGGCGCGCTGATGTCGAAGGTGTCGGTGGCAGGCAGGTGCACCATCTGCGCGCCCTGCAGCACGGCGCGCAGCACGCCGTGGTCGTCGTAGCGCGCCGCGGAAAACCCGTGCAGCAGATAGTCCGGCAGCGACGAGCGTGCGGCGGCGACCGCTGGCGGCTGCTCGGCGCGCATCACCACCTGCGCCACCCACCAGCTGAACGCCGCGGCGACGGCCAGCAGCGCAATCGGCGTCCAGGCACTGAGCCGCAACCAGAACTGACGCAGGGCCGGGCGCATGGTGACGTCGCTTCAGCGCGCGCTGGGCTGCACCGCGCCGGGTTCGGCCAGGGTGCCGTGGATCGGATCGGCCGGCGGCGGGGTGTGCGGTTTGCCGTCGAGCGCGTCCTGCAGCAGCCGGGCGTAGGCGCCACGCGCGGTCAGCAGCAGGTCGCAGAGTTCGCGCACCGCGCCCAGGCCGGCAGGGGCGCGGGTGATGTGACGCACGCGGGCGAGCACTTCCGGGTGGGCCGACGGCGGCGCGGCGCTGAACGCGGCGCGGGCGATCAGCGGCAGATCGGGCCAGTCGTCGCCGATCACCGCCACCTGCTCCCAGCCGAGCTGCAGCCGGCCGAGCAGCGCCTGCACCGCCGGCAGCTTGGCGCCGCTGCCGAGGATGCTGTGGCGCAGGCCGAGCTCGGCGATGCGCGCGCGCAGCGCGGCGCTGTCGCGGCCGGAGACGATGACCGGCTCGACGCCGGCATGCAGCAGCAGCTTGAGGCCGTGACCGTCGATGGTGGAAAAGCGTTTGAGCTCCTCGCCGTGCGCGCCGTAGAGCAGGTCGCCGGGGGTGAGCACGCCGTCGACGTCGAGCAGCAGCAGCCGCACGTCGAGCGCGGCGAGCACGAGCTCGGCGTCGAAGTTCAGGCGGGGCGTGGCGTCCATGTCAGTGTGCCGCGTGCCGGCAGCCGTCTGCCGGGCCGGCGTCTGCGCAGGGGGAAAGGGCCATGAGGTGCATTGTCGCCGGCTTCAAATGACCTTGGCGGCGAACAAGTCGTGCATGTTCAGCGCGCCGATGGGTTTGTTCTGCGCATCGACCACGAGCAGCTGGTTGATGCGGTATTGCTCCATGAGCTGCACGGCCTCGACGGCGAGCGCGTCCGGGCCGATGGTGCGCGGCTGCGGGTGCATGGCCTGCTGCGCCTGCAGCGCGGCCAACGGCGCGCCTTTTTCGATCAGCCGGCGCAGGTCGCCGTCGGTGATGATGCCGGTGAGCACGCCTTGGGCGTCGACCACCGCGGTCATGCCCAGCCCTTTGCGCGTGATTTCCATCAGCGCCGCGGTGAACGGCGCGTCGCCGCCGACGCTGGGCACGGCCGCGCCGCTGCGCATGACGTCGCGCACATGCGTCAGCAGCCTGCGCCCCAGACTGCCACCGGGATGGGTGCGGGCGAAATCTTCCGGGCCGAAGCCGCGGGCGTCGAGCAGCGCCACGGCCAGCGCATCGCCCAGCGCGAGCTGCGCCGTGGTGCTCGCCGTGGGCGCGAGGTTCAGCGGACAGGCTTCCTGCTCGACGGCACAGTCGAGCAGGATGTCGGCGTGCCGCGCCAGGGTCGAGTCGGTGCGCCCGGTCATGCCGATGAGCCGCGCGCCCAGGCGCTTGACCTGCGGCACGATGCGCGTGAGCTCCTCGGTTTCGCCGGAATTGGACAGGGCGAGGAACACGTCGTCCTTGGTCACCATGCCCAGGTCGCCGTGGCTGGCTTCGGCCGGGTGGACGAAGTACGCCGGGGTGCCGGTGGACGCCAGCGTGGCGGCGATTTTGCGCCCGACGTGGCCGGATTTGCCCATCCCCGAGACGACGACCCGCCCGTGGCTGTCGAGGATGCAGCGCACCGCCAGCGCAAACGCATCGGCCAGCGGCGGGCCGGCCAGCCGCTGGCGCAGCGCCTGCAGCGCGCGCGCTTCGATGTCCAGGGTATCGCGCGCCCATTGCACGGCGCGGTCGGCGGAAAACGGGGTGTGCATGGGCGGCAGTATAAAAACCGCCGCCACGCGCTGCCGGGCTGGTCAGCGCACGATGCCCTCGTGCATGGCGTAGCGCACCAGGTCGGCGTCGTTCGTCAAGCCGAGTTTGTGCATCAGCCGGGTTTTGTGCGTGCTCACCGTTTTGCAGCTGATGTGCAGCGCCTCGGCCACCTGATTCACCGTCTGTCCTTCGACCAGCCGCAGGAACACCTGCATCTCGCGGTCCGACAGCCGGGCGTGCGCCGCCTCGGCGGTGTCGCCGGCGTTGATGTAGTCGGCCAGTTGCTCGGCCACGCCGGGCGTGAGGTAGCGGCCGCCGTGCACCACCTTGTGGATGGCCTGCACCAGCACGTCCGGACTGCTGCCTTTGGTCAGGTAGCCGGCGGCGCCGCCGCGCAGCGCGCGCAGCGCGAACTGCTGCTCCGGGTGCATGCTCAACATCAGCACCGGCAGCGTGGGGTGCAGCGCCTTGATGCGTTTGAGCAGATCCAGGCCGTTGCCTTCGGGCATCGAGACGTCGAGCAGCACCGCGCTCCAGCGCTGCGTGCGCACGAGTTGCAGCGCCGGTTCGGCCTGGCCGCACCAGTGCGCCTGCATGCCGCTGGAGCCGAGAAAGCGTGCCAGGCTCTCGCCCAGCAGCGCGTGGTCGTCGATGATGAGCACGCGCAACTCATTCATGCCCGCCTCGTTCCGGCCGTGGCATGCACACCCGTACGCGCACGCCGCCGTGGGGGGACTGGTCGAGCTGGAAGCTGCCGCCGAACACCGCGGCGCGTTCGCGCATGCCGCGCAAACCCAGCGCCGGGCGGGCGCCGGGCTGCGGCTGCGGCGCGTAGCCGACGCCGTCGTCCTCGACCGTCAGGCAAAGCAGCCCGTCGGCGGCTTCGCTGCAGCGCACCCAGGCCTGCCGCGCGTGCGCGTGGCGCACCACATTGGTCAGTCCTTCCTGCGCGATGCGGAACAACTCGGTGCCCAGCGGTTCGGGCACCTCGGTGCCGGGGCTGACTTCGGTGTGCACCCGCACGCCGTAGCGTTTGGCGTATTGCCCGGCCATCCAGCGCAGCGCGGCGTCCAGACCCAGGTCGAGCACGCCCGGGCGCAGTTCGGCGGCAACCCGGCGGCCGGCTTCGGCCGCAGCGGCGATGAGCTTGTCGATATTGCCAAACAGTTCGGCATGCGCGTCGCCGCCCACCCGCTTGCGCAGCAGCGCCACGTCCATCTGCAGCGCGGTGAGCACCTGGCCGAGATCGTCGTGCAGGTCGCGTGCCATGCGCGCGCGCTCGGCTTCGCGGACCGCCTCCAGGTGCGAGGCGATCTGGCGCAAATCGGTCGACAGATTGAGCAGGTGCGACTCGCGCAGATGCGTTTGCGTGACGTTGAGCATGATGCCGGTCGATTCGGCCCACAGCGCATCCAGCGCCCGGGTGCGGGCGCGCACGTTGACCCATTTTTGCCCGTGCGGCGTGAGCAGGCGGCCCTCCCAGTTCCAGAACCCTGAGGCAGTGCTGGCCTGCAGGCTGCTGTGGAACGACGCCGCGTCCTGCGCGTCGATCAGGGCGAGGAAAGCCTGCGCGCTGGCCAGGATGTCGCTCTGCGGCAGGCCGCAGACCGCCGGGCAGCAGGCGCTGGCGAAGTCAAAGCGCAGCTCGCTGGCGGCGGTGTGACGCAGGCGGAAGACGAAGCCGGGCAGCGCGTCGATCAACGCCAGCGTCTCCAGCGGCGAAGGCGGGGGGATTGCCGCGGCAGCAGCCGGCGCAGCATGGCGGGGTGCGGTCGCGTCCATCACAAGCCAGTCCTCCGGGTGGGTCGTCAGAAAATTCTGACAGAAAAACAGGAGGTTTCCGACGCCACAACTCAGGGGGCGCTGATCGACCGGGCGCAGGGAAAATTCGACAATTTTGCCCACTGAATCGGTATTTTGCCGGGTTTGTGCGGCGCGCAGGGCGGTGTTGCCCGTTGTGCCGGCGCGGCATGGCGCGGTGGACTGCGCGGTTCATGTAACAAAACGTCGATTTGTGTTCTTTTTCTGTGGCGAGTGTGTCGCCACGTCAGGCGCAGCGGCTGACGGTGCACACAGCACGCGGACAGCGCGGCGCAGCGGGAGAGTTGTGATGCAGACATCCATCTACAAGGCCGGCAGCGTGGCGCTGCTGGCGTCGGTGTACCTTTCGGCCTGCGGCGGCGGGGGCGCCGGCGACCTGGCTTCGGGCGGCAATTCATCAACGGGGCCGGCAGCGGCCACCGTGGCGGCGGCACAGACCGATGCGCCGGCGCCGCTGACCGCCGAGGCCGAAGCCGCCAAGCTGCGCTGGCCGTGGAAAAAATCGACCACCTCGACGACCACGACGACGTCCACCTCGACCGCGCCTTCGACCTCGACGACCACCACGACCACCACCACGACGTCGCCGACGACGACCTCGACCACGTCGACGGCACCGGCGAGCACGACGCCGACGTCCACCACCCCGGTCGCGGTCGGCGACCCGTCTGCCGGCCTGGTGGACTACGGCAAGGCGCTGCGGCCGTTCTCGCCGCTGGCGAAGCCGGCCAAGGGGCAGCGCGTGGAAGACCCGGATTTCCCCGGCACCAAAATCGTGCGCATCACCGATGTGGTCAAAGATTTCAAGGCGAACGTCGCCATTCCCGCCTACCCGACGACGCAGGCGTGGAACTGCGACGAGTCGCGTTTCATCCTCTACGTCACCAGCGCGCAGTCCGGCGGGCAGTCGGGCTGGGCGATGTTCGACGGCAAGACCTACGCCTTCATCAAATTCCTGCCGATCAATCCGCCGGATATCGAGCAGTTCTACTGGAGCCACACCGATCCGACCAAGCTGGTGTACATCGACAACCGCGAAAGCAGCGGCACCATCATCATGCGCATGATGCAGATCAACGTCGAAACCGGCGCCCAAACCGTGCTCTACGACTTTGCTCCGCTGATCAAGGCGCAGGGCTGGCCGACCACCGGCCCGGTGCGCGCGGGCTACCCGTTCTACCCGGGGGGCGATCTGGAACTGTGGGGTCTGGGCGCGGGTGGCATTCCCAATGTCAGCGGACAGCTCGGGCTGAATGTGTTTGGCTTCAACCTCAATACCGGCAAGCTCACCCGCTACAACGGCATCGCGCTGGCGCAGGCGCGCGGCTCGACGCCGTTCCCGCTCAAATCGGGCAAGGGCTGGGCGTGGCCGGACTGGGCCAACCACACCACCGTGGTGTTTGACCTCAACGGCAACATCGTGCGCACCGTGCAGTTCGACGCCATCGAACACCTCGACAGCGCGGTCAACGCCAAGGGCGAGGATCTGCTCGTGGGCACGCAATACGACGGCCCCAGCGGCAGCGGCAATCTGATGGTGGCCAACCTCACCACCGGGCAGGTGTCCACGCTGGTGGGCATGAGCACCGGCGACGGTTATCCGCGCACCGGCACGCTCATCGGCGCCGGCGCGTGGAAAGTGCCGGGCTGGGTGGCGATGGGGGTGACCGGCTCGCCCTACGGCAGCACGGCGAACAACGACAGCAACAGCGCGCCGGTGACCAACCCGCAGACCTATATCGACCAGGAAGTGTGGGTGGCCAACGTCAACACCGGTGCCAAGTTCCGCGTCGCGCACCACCGCAGCACCAGCTACTACGCCAATGCGCCGGTGAACAACTACTGGGCGCAGACCAACGTCACTCTCAGTCCCAGCGGCACGCGCATCCTGGTGCAGAGCGACTGGGGCAACGCCAACCCGAAGGCGCCGGTGGTCGATCCGAACGCACCGGTGGACACCTACGTCATCGAGCTGCCGGCGTACAAGCCCAACTGAAACGGCGTGACTGCGCCCGCCGTCGCCCGCCCTGCGGCGGGCGCGGGCGCTGCAGCACACTCCCGCCCTACGCACACGGGGGGTGGGCAAACCGGGGGAATCGGCCTATTTTTCGGGCCTGTTTCCGTGCGATGCGGGGATGAACGCCCGCTGCCCCCCGAAAAATGGACGATCAGCACCGCCTCAAGGCTCTCGACGGCTTGCGCGCCATCGCCATTTTGCTGGTGCTCGGTTACCACTATTTCTCCCGCTGGGCGCCGCCGCTGTCGGCGCGCGACTTCTACCCCTACGGCACCTGGGGGGCGGAGTTCTGGCTGTTTCGCTACGGCGATCTGGGGGTCGAGCTGTTTTTTGTCATTTCCGGTTTCGTCATCAGCATGACGCTGTTTCGCTCGCGCAGCATCGGGCATTTTTTCTGGAAGCGGTTTGCCCGGCTGTTTCCGAGCATGCTGCTGTGTTCGCTGCTGACGTTTGCCGTGCTGCACCTGCTGCCGCAGCAGGCGTTCCTGCCGCGCTGGCGCGATTTCGCTCCGAGCTGGACGTTCACCGACCCGCTGTTGTGGAGCAGACTGTTCGGCGTGCCGTTCAAGGCGGTCGACGGCGTGTACTGGTCCCTGTTCGTCGAGGTGAAGTTTTACCTCCTCGCCGCCCTGCTGTATTTCAGCGTCGGCGCCAGGCGGTTTCTCCCTGCCGCGGCAGCGGCGTTCGCCGCGCTGGTGCTGGCGTACGCCGTGGCGCGCGCACTGGCGCTGCCGCATCTGTGGGCGATGGAGTTCGTTTTCGTCCTCGGCGCGCTGCCGTGGTTCGCCGCCGGCATCGGGTTTTACGCGCTGCATGTCGACGCCCGCAGCCGCGCCGGCTGGGTGCTGCTGGCCGAGTCGCTGCTGGCGCTGGCGCTGCTGCGCCTGGGCACGCACGCCGGCACAGTCGTGCCGTATGTGGCCTGGGCGCTGGCGGCGGCGGTGTTTCTGGCGTTTTTGCTGCAGCCGCGCTGGGTGGCGTGGCTGGCCTGGCCGCCGCTTGCCGCCATCGGCGTGGCCAGCTACAGCCTGTACCTGCTGCACCAGTCGATCGGCGTGGCGCTGCTCGACGTGGTGCGCGCCGATCTGGGCGGGGTGCCGCGGGCTGCGACGGTGGCGCTGGTGCCG
This sequence comes from Pseudomonadota bacterium, assembly GCA_021799355.1. Taxonomy (GTDB): domain Bacteria; phylum Pseudomonadota; class Gammaproteobacteria; order Burkholderiales; family Burkholderiaceae_C; genus Thiomonas. The sequence goes on along the minus strand of JAJZAQ010000030.1, from coordinate 13,057 downwards.
CTGCTGGCCGTAGCGCTGGTTGCCGTGTCCTGGCTGATCTACCGCTACTGGGAAGTCCCGGCGAAAAACATGCTGCTGGCCTGGCCGCAGCGGCGGCGGGCGCTGGCGGCCGACCGCCGGGAGTTGCCACCGGCCACCTGAAGGATCGCGGCGCAGGGCCGGGATCGGCCTGCCGCCCGGACACGACAAGGAGTTGCCATGATGCCATCGCGTCGCCGCTTCATCCAGACCTCGCTGCTGGCCTTGCCGGCGCTGGGCGCGCTGCCGGGGTGCAGCGGCGGCAGCAGCAGCGGCAGCGCGGCCACGCCGGCCGGAGCTGCGTCCAGCCCCGCGCCGGGCGCGGCACCGCAGCCGGTGGCCGCCGGTGCCGACCTGTCCGCCGGGCTGCAAAACCTCGGGCTGCAGCGCGTGCCGTACAGCAGGCTGCCCAAGCCGGCGAAGGGGCAGACGGTGACCGACCCGGATTTCGGCGTCAAAATCCGCCGCATCACCGACTGTGTCAACGATTTCAACAACCGCACCGCGGTTCCGGCCTACCCGACGGCGATGGCGTGGAACTGTGATGAAACCCGTTTCATCCTGTACCTGCCCGGTTCGACCGCGCAGCCCGGCGGCCGGCAGGGCTGGGCGATGTACGACGGCACGACTTACGCTTTTTTGCGCTTTCTGGACATCAACCCGGCGGACGTCGAGCAGTTCTACTGGGACCATCAAAACCCGGCGGTGCTGTATTACATCGACAATCACACCGTGGGCGGCAGCGCGCTGGCCGATCTGACGGCGATCGACGTCGAAACCGGGGTGAAGACGGTGCAATTCAGCTTTTTGCCGCATTTGCCGGCAGGCTGGCCGCGCACCGGCCCGGTGCGCTGCGGCTATCCGTTCGCGCTGGGGATCAACGCCCGCGGCGAGCGCATCTGGGGCCTGGGGGCGGGCGGGATCGGCAACGTCAACGGCCAGCTCGGGCTGAACGTGTTTGGTTTCAACCAGAGCACGCAGCAACTGGTGTTCTACGACCCGGCCTATGTAGCGCAGGCGCAGGCGCGCGGCACCACGCCGTTTCCGCTGCTGTCGGGCAGCGGCTGGGTGGCGCCCGATCCGGCATCGCAGGACGGACCCAACGGCCGCGTGTTCATTCTCGACAGCAACGGACGGTATGTGCGCACCGTGCAGTTCGACGCCTACGAGCACTGCGACACCGCGCTGAACGCCGCCGGGCACGACATGCTCGTCGGCGCGCAATACAACCGCGCCAGCGGCGGCAACGGCAACGTGATCGCGGCCGACCTCGTCACCGGGGCGGTGCAGAACCTGGTGGGCGAGTCGAGCGCGCCGGCGTTCGGCTATCCGGTCACCGGCAGCCTGACCGGGGCGACGGCGTGGAAAAACCCGACCTGGGTGGTCACCGGCATGACGGGCAATGTCTACGGCACGGGCAACACCGGCCCTACCCCCAACCCGACGACGCTGCTCGACCAGGAGCTCATGCTCACCAACCTGAGCACCGGGGTCAGCTACCGCTTCGCCCACCACCGCAGCACCGGCTATTTTGCCAACGCGCCGGTGAACAACTACTGGGCGCAGACCAATGTGACGCTGAGCACCAGCGGCACGCGCATCCTGTTCCAAAGCGACTGGGGCAACGCCGACCCGGCCAACCCCGTGGTCGACCCCAACGCTACGGTCGATACCTACGTCGTCGAGCTGCCGAGCTACCGCGGCTGAGAACGCCCGGGGGCCCGCGCCGTCTGCTCCCGCCGTCCCGTCTGCCGAGGCGGCATCGCCTTAGGCGCGCTGCACGCAGAACACCGCTTCGCTGCCGAGCAGCCCTGCGGCGAAATCGATGCGCCGGCCGCCGCGCAGGCCGAAGGCCTGGACCACGCGCAGCCCGCAATGCGCCGCCAGCCGGGTGAAGTCGGCATAGGTGGCGATGCGCAGGTTGGGCGTGTTGTACCACTCGTAGGGCAGTTCCGGCGTGACCGGCAGCCGGCCAGTGAGCAGGCGCAGGCGGATGCTCCAGTGGGCGAAATTGGCAAAGCTCAAAATCCCCAGGCGACCGACGCGCGCGGTTTCGCGCAACGCGTTTTCCGTGTGGCGGATGTTGGGCAGGGTGTCGATTTGCAGCACCACGTCGAAGCTGTCGTCGGCGAACATCGACAGCCCCTGCTCCAGATCGAGCTGCAACACGTCCACGCCCTTTTGCACCGCGGCGATGAGTTTGTCGGCGTCGATTTCCACGCCCAGCCCGGTGCAGCCGCGGCTATCGCGCAAATGCGCGAGCAGGCGGCCATCGCCGCACCCCAGGTCGAGCACGCGGCTGCCGGGGGGCACCAGATCGGCAATCACGGCAAGCGGTGTGGTCATGCGGCGAGCTCCTGTGCAATGCGGTCGAACCACGCGCGCACCACACCGTGGTACTGCGGATGATCCATGAGGAAGGCGTCGTGGCCCTGCGGTGCGTCGATTTCCGCGTAGGTCACGGCACGGCGGTTGGAAATCAGCGCCTGGACGATTTCGCGCGAGCGCTGCGGCGAAAACCGCCAGTCGGTGGTGAAGCTGACCAGCAAAAACCGCGCCCTGGCCGGCGCCAGCGCCGCAGCGAGGTCGCCGCCGGTGGCGCGCGCCGGGTCGAAATAGTCGAGCGCGCGGGTGATGAGCAGGTAGGAGTTGGCGTCGAAGTAACCGCTGAATTTGTCGCCCTGATAGCGCAGATAGCTCTCGATTTCGAAGTCCACGCCGAAGCCGTAGCCCAGCGCGCCGTTGCGCAGCGCGCGGCCGAATTTGGCCGCCATCGCATCGTCGCTGAGGTAGGTGATGTGGCCGATCATCCGCGCCACCGCCAGCCCCTGCCGCGGCACCACGCCGTGAGCGTAGAAATCGCCGCCGTGAAAGTCCGGATCGGTGATGATGGCGCGCCGCGCCACCTCGTTGAACGCGATGTTCTGCGCCGACAGACACGGTGCGGTGGCGATGGCGGCGCAGTGCGCCACGCGGTCGGGGTAACGCAGCGTCCACGACAGCGCCTGCATCCCGCCCAGGCTGCCGCCGATGACGGCGGCCAGCCGCTCGATGCCCAGACGGTCGAGCAGCCGCGCCTGCGCGTCCACCCAGTCCTCGACGGTGACCACGGGGAAGCGGCTGCCCCACGGCTGCCCGGTGGACGGATCGATGCTCATCGGCCCGGTCGAGCCGAAGCACGATCCGGGGTTGTTGATGCAGACGACGAAAAAGCGCCGGGTGTCCAGCGGCTTGCCCGGGCCGATGAGGTTGTCCCACCAGCCCAGGCTCTTGGCGTCGCCGGCGTAGCTGCCTGCGGCGTGATGGCTGGCGTTGAGCGCGTGGCACACGAGTACGGCGTTGCTGCGTGCGGCGTTGAGCGTGCCGTAGGTTTCGTACACCAGTTCGTAACTGGGCAACTGCGCGCCGCTTTGCAGCGGCAATGGCTGCGAGAACGTCATGCGCTGCGGCGTGACGTCGCCGAGGGCGGAAGGCGAGGCACTCATGCGTGTTCCCGAAAAACAAAACCGGCGGCGCTGGCAATGCAGCGAAAACCGCCGGTGGTCTGCGCTGTTTTAGCTGGATTTATTTCGCGCCCGCAAGCCCAGGGCAAATCGGCGCGTCAAAGCCCGCACAGTATAGGGCCGTGCGGCGCGCGGCGTCAGCGATGGAATGCCTGCGCCCAGCATGATCCGTTTGGGGGCGGGTGTCTCGCGGAACAGAGGAATTGACGTCTCAAAGTCCGGGCCCTCCGGGATCGGTCATGGCCGGTCGTGGCCATTCCCCTTTGCCCCTGAGGGGCTATAAACGATGCCCGCAAAATATTCATAAAAATATAACGAAAGAATCGAGGATGGAAACGATGCCGACATCGCAATGGCGTTTGCGCAAAGTGCGGCCTGCGGTGCAGGCGCCGCTGGCCGTTTTTGGCGCGGGCGACGTCGGCGCGGCGGTGGCGCATGCGCTGTGTCGTCGCGGCGAGGCGGTGCTGCTCATCGAAAGCGCGCAGCCGACGTCGCCGCGGCGCGGCATGTGCTGGGTGGATGCGGTGTTCGACGGCAGCGCCGAACTTGCCGGTGTACGTGCGCAGCGCGTGGCATGCCCGCAGGAGGCGGCGGCGTTGCTCGCGCAGCGCCGGGCGGTGGCGCTGGCGGTCGATCCGGACGTGGCGTTCTGGCTGCAGGCGCTGGGGGTGGACATCGTCGTCGATGCGCGACTGCGAAAACATGCCGGCACGCAACCCGATCTGCGGCAACTCGGCGCGGGCGCGGTCGGCATCGGCCCGGGGTATTGCGCGGGATACAACGCAGACGTCGTCGTCGAGTCCGCCTGGGGAGACGACCTCGGTCGGGTGATCGCCCTTGGCCCCACGCGTGACCTCGCCGGCGAGCCGCGGCCGATTCTCGGTGCCGGGCGCGAGCGGCTGGTTTATGCGCCGGCGGCAGGCGTGTTCACCTCTGCCAGGCGCATTGGCGATGCGGTGCAGGCGGGCGACGCGGTGGCAGCCATCGTCCCGGCCGACGCCCAGCCCATTCCCGTGCATGCGCCGCTGACAGGGGTGTTGCGCGGCTTGACCCGCCCTGGCGTGACCGTGCCGCTGCGCGCCAAAGTGGTCGAGGTCGATCCGCGCGGCGACCCGGCACTGTGTTTCGGTCTGGGCGAGCGCCCGCAGCGCATTGCGCAAGGCGTGCTCGACGCCGTCGACCTGCTGCGCGCCCGGCTGGCGCCGCCGCCGTCCGTCCATGCCGCGCACGGCGGCGCGCTGCCGCCCCATGCGCTGGACATCCGGGGAATGGCGTGAACGCCGGCAGCGCCGCGCGGTCGTGTTGCCCGGCCTGCAAGGCGCGCTGACAACCGCGCGCCGATCTGGTGTTTTTCCTTCTCCGGCATGTTCCGGCAGCAGCAGGGGGTTGACACCGGGAAAGCGGGTTCAATATATTCCAATGAATACATTGAAATGTGCGGCCCTGGAGGTTACAGGGACGTAATGTTCTGAATGAGAAGGAAATTTTTTGTTCCAGGGTGTTACGATGTGCGCGCTTTCGCTGCATCCGCTGCATTTTTCAATATCCAGTGGCATATAGCGAAATCGTCTGGCCCAATCGTCTGGCCCAATCGTCTGGCCGAATCGTCTGACCTAGTAGACCGGAGCGTTTTTCATGCAAACCAGCGCGCGTAACCATCTCCACGGCACCGTCCATGCAGTGCAGGACGGCGCGGTCAACACCGAAGTCGTCCTCGATCTGGGCGGTGGGCAGCATCTCGTGGCCATCGTCACCAAGGACAGCGCCCACCGCCTGGGGCTGGCCGCGGGCAAAAAAGCCTGGGCGCTGGTCAAGGCATCATGGCCCATCCTGGTCAAGGGGGCGGCTCCGGCCACTTCGGCGCGCAACACCTTGTGCGGCACGGTCAAGGCCGTGCACACCGGCGCGGTGAATTCCGAAGTCGTGCTCACGCTGGCCGGCGGCGCCGAACTGGTGGTGATGATCACCGCCGGCAGTGAACGCACTCTCGGCCTGAAGGCTGGCGACGCCGCGTGCGCGCTGATCAAGGCCACCCACGTCATCCTCGGGGTGGACTAAAGCGTCCCATCTCGCTTGGCGGCCCGCAGTGCAGCGTCGCGGGCCGCATTTTCTTTCCCTCGATGTAACCAAACCCAACGGAGTGTGATGATGCGTCTTTCCAGGTTGTTGCGTGCCGCGGTCGGTGCGCTCGGTTTTGCTGCCGCGCTGGGCGTGGCCCATGCGGAAAAAGTCACCGTTGCCGCCGCTGCAGACCTCAAATACGCCATGGCCGACATCGCGCAGGCGTTCGAGAAGGCGCATCCGCACGACAAGATCGAAGTGGTGTACGGCTCGTCGGGCAAGTTCTTCACCCAGATCCAGCAGGGCGCGCCGTATGACCTGTATTTTTCCGCCGACATCCAGTACCCGCGCGAACTGGAAAAAGCCGGGCTGGCGGCAACCAAGGTCATGCCGTACGCCTTCGGCCGCATCGTGCTGTGGAGCCCGGTGATGGACGCGAGCAAAATGACCCTGGACAGCCTGACCAACCCGGACATTGCGCACATCGCCATCGCCAACCCCAAACACGCGCCGTATGGCAAGCGCGCCGAGGAGGCGCTGAAATCGGCTAAGGTGTGGGACAAGGTCGAACCCAAACTGGTTTATGGCGAAAACATTTCGCACACGGCGCAGCTCGTCGAGACGGGGAACGCGCAGATCGGCGTGATCGCGCTATCCCTGGCGAAAAGCCCGCAAATGGAAAGCAAGGGCAAATACTGGCTGATCCCCGACAAGCTGCACGAGCCGCTGGAGCAGGGCTACATCGTGACCAAACGCGGCGAGAGCAACGCCGCTGCCAAGGCGTTTGCCGCCTATATGGGCAGCCCGGAGGCGCGCGCGGTGATGGTGCGCTACGGCTTCGTCCTGCCCGGAGAAATCAAGTAAACCAGTCAGCCGCCGCTGGCGGCCCTGCGCTGCGGCGCTGCCGGCGGCCTGCCGCTGCGGCGGCAGCCGCACGCCCCTCACCCATCGATCGCATCCATGTTCAAACGCTGTCAACACCTGCTCATCGGCGCCGCGCTGGCGCTGGGCATGAGCGTGGCGCACGCCGAAAAAGTGACCATCGCCGCCGCTGCCGACCTCAAATACGCCATGGCCGACGTCGCACAGGCGTTCGAGAAAACCCACCCGGACGACAAGCTCGACATCGTTTACGGCTCGTCAGGCAAGGCGCTGACCCAGATCCAGCAGGGCGCGCCCTACGATCTGTATTTCTCCGCCGACATCGACTACCCGCGCGAACTGGAAAAGGCGGGGCTGGTGGTGGGCAAGATCACCCCCTACGCCTTCGGCCGCATCGTGCTGTGGAGCACGACGCTGGACGCGAGCAAAATGACGCTGCAAAGCCTGGCCAGCCCGGACATCAAGCACATCGCCATCGCCAACCCCAAGCATGCGCCCTACGGCATGCGCGCGGTCGAAGCCATCAAGGCCGCCGGGGTCTGGGACAAGGTCGAGCCCAAGCTGGTGTACGCCGAAACCGTGCCGCACGCGGCCCAGCTCGTCGAGTCGGGCAATGCGCAGGTGGCGGTGCTGTCGCTGTCGCTGGTGCTCAACCCGCAAATCGCCAGCAAGGGCAAATACTGGCTGATCCCGGACAGACTGCACCAGCCGCTGGAGCAGGCCTACGCCATCACCAAACACGGCGAGCACAACGCCGCGGCCAAGGCGTTTGCGCAGTACATGGCGCAGCCCGAGGCACGCGCCATCATGCAGCGTTACGGCTTCGTGCTGCCGGGCGAGCTGAAGTGAGGCCGGCATGAGCCTGTTGCTGACCGCCGAAGACTGGCAGACCATCGGCCTGACCATCAAACTGGCCGGCACGGTCACGTTGTGCCTGTTCGTCATCGGCACGCCGATCGCCTGGTGGCTGGGACGCACGACGTCGCGCCTGAAGGGGCCGATCGGCGCCGTGGTCGCGCTGCCGCTGGTGCTGCCGCCGTCGGTGCTGGGCTTTTACCTGCTGCTGGCGATGGGGCCGTATGGCTTCATCGGCCATTTCACCAACTGGCTCGGCGTGCATCCACTGCCGTTCACCTTCTGGGGGCTGGTGGTGGCCTCGGTGTTCTATTCGCTGCCGTTCATGGTGCAGCCGCTGCAAAACGCCTTCGAGGCCATCGGCGACAAGCCGCTGGAAGCCGCGGCCACGCTGCGCGCTGCGCCGTGGGACGCGTTTTTTTCCGTCGCCCTGCCCATGGCGCTGCCCGGCTTTCTCACCGGCGGCATCCTCACCTTTGCGCACACGGTGGGCGAGTTCGGCGTGGTGCTGATGATCGGCGGCAACCTGCCGGGTGAGACGCGCGTGGCCTCGGTGCAGATTTACGACCACGTCGAGGCGATGGAATACGCCGGCGCGCACCGCCTGAGCGCGGTGATGCTGGTGTTTTCCTTCCTCGTGCTGCTCGGGCTGTACGCCTGGCGGCCCAACCCGAAAAAGGCGTGAGCATGGCCGCAGACACCATCGATCTGGACCTCACGCTGCGCTGGCCCGAGTTCACGCTGCAGGTGGCGCAAAGCCTGCCCGGGCGCGGCGTCACCGCGCTGTTCGGCCACTCCGGCTCGGGCAAGACCACGCTGCTGCGCTGTGTGGCCGGACTGGAGCGACCGCAGGGCACGCTACGCTTCAAGGGCCGCACCTGGCAGGACGCCGGCAGCTTTGTGCCGCCGCACCGCCGCCCGCTCGGTTATGTGTTCCAGGACGCCAATCTGTTTCCGCACCTGAGCGTGCTGGGCAATCTGCGCTACGGCATGAAACGCGCCGGCCGGGGGGATGCCGACATCGGCGCCATCGTCGAGCTGCTGGGCATCGGCCATCTGCTCGAACGCAAACCGGCGCGGCTGTCGGGCGGCGAACGCCAGCGTGTAGGCATTGCGCGCGCGCTGGCGCTGCAGCCCGAGCTGCTGCTCATGGACGAGCCGCTGTCGGCGCTGGACATCAAGCGCAAGCAGGAAATTCTGCCGTACCTGGAGCGGCTGCACAACGAGCTCGACATCCCCATCCTGTACGTCACCCACGCCCCCGCCGAGGTGCTGCGGCTGGCCGACCATGTGGTGATGATGGGCAGCGGCCAGGTGCAGGCCAGCCTGCCGCTGCGCGAGGCGGTGGCGTTGCCGGGCACGCCGCTGTTCGCCGGGCAGAGCCACGTCGCGGTGATCCAGGCGCGGGCCGACGAAGCCTCCGAGGGGCTGCGGCTGCTGCAGGTCGCCGGGCAGACGCTGCGCGTGCCGGAAGACGCCTGCAGCAGTTGCCAGCCGGGCAAGACCCTGCGGCTGCAGCTGGCCGCGCGCGATGTGAGCATCTCGCTGCTGCACCTGCCCGAAGTCTCGATCAACAACCAGCTGCAGGTGCGCGTGGTCGACATCGCCCCGGCGGCGCACCCGGTCAACGTGCTGGTGCGGCTCGAACTCGGCGACGGCCAGTTGCTGTTTGCCGAAATCACCCGTGCATCGCGCGAACGGCTGGAGCTGCACCCGGGCATGCTGGTGTGGGCGCTGGTCAAGGCCGTGGCGCTGGCCGGTGATCTGGCCGCCTGAGGCAAAAGAGGCCCGACGATGCTGCACCTGGGCGCCTCCGTGCAGACCTGCCGCGGCGCCTGTCTGGCCAAAGCGTTCACCACGGCGCTGGCCATCGGTCTGCTCGGTGGGCTGGTCGGGCTCGGCGGGGCGGAATTCCGCCTGCCGCTGCTCGTCGGCCTGTTTGCCCTGCCGACACTCGAAGCCATCATTGCCAACAAGGCGATGTCGCTGCTGGTCGTGACCATCGCCATCGTCTTTCGCCTGCACGCGGTGCCGCCCTCCCTGCTCCTGCCGCACTGGGCGGTGGTGGTCAATCTGCTTGCCGGCAGCCTGGCCGGGGCGTGGTGGGCCGCAGGCTGGGCGATGCGCCTGCCGCGCAGAACGCTCGACACCGTGTTGCTGGCGCTGCTCATCGGCCTGGCCGTGGCGATGGCCGCCGAACAGGTATTCGGCCTGAAGGCGCTGCCCGATCTGCACCGCATGCTGCCGCCGCCGGCACACGCGGCGCTCGGGCTGCTCGCCGGTCTGGCCATCGGCATGGTGGCGGCGGTCATGGGGGTGGCCGGCGGCGAACTGCTCATTCCGACCATCGTGCTGCTCTGGGGCGTGGACGTGAAACTCGCCGGCAGCCTGTCGCTGCTCATCTCGCTGCCGACGATGATCGTCGGTTTCGCCCGCTACCGCGAGAGCTCGGCGTTCGCCGTGCTGCGCACGCACCGCGCACTGCTCGCCGCCATGGCCGCCGGGTCGCTCGCCGGAGCGGCCATCGGCGCCTTGCTCGTGGGCATTGTGCCGACCGCCGGGCTGGGGTTGCTGCTGGCAACGATTCTGGCGGTGTCGGCATGGAAGGTGTTCCGCCACCGCCAGGCGCATTGACATTGATTTCGACGGGAGCTTGACCATGAGCCGTTTCGCAGCATCGCGCCGCCGCTTTGTGCACGGCATGTTGTGGGCCGCCGCTGCGGCGGTGTCGCCGCGTGCGCCCGCGGCGCAGCCCGCTGCCCTGCTGGTCATGGCCGGCGCCGGCTACAAGCGCCCGGTCGAGGCGCTGTGCGCCGCGTTCAGCCGGGAGAGCGGCGTGCCGGTGGAGCGCAGTTACGCCAATTTGCCACAGCTGTTCGCCCAGATCCGCGCCAGCGGCCGGGTGGACGTGCTCATCGGCGACGCCGCGCTGATCGATGCCGCGCCGGACCTCGATCTGCCGCAGCACATCCCGCTCGGCCACGGTCGCCTGGTGCTGGCGTGGCGGCGCAAACTGCTCGGCCGCTACAGCCCGGAGCCGATCACCGACCCGGTGCGCGACCTGCCGCACATGCAGTCCATCGCCATGACCCAGCCGCAGACCATCTACGGCCACGCCGCCGAGCAGTGGCTCAGGGCCAACGGCCTGTGGAGCACGCTGCAGGACAGGCTGAAAATGGTGCAGACCCTGCCGCAGGTCAGCGCCTACCTCACGTCCGGGCAGATCGACGCCGGTTTTCTCAACCTCACCGAAGCCCTCGCCGTCAAGGGCCAGCTCGGCGGTTTCGTCGAGCTGCAGCCGGGTGCGGGCAGTTACACCCCCATCGGCGTCATCGCCGCACTGCCGGCGGCGCAGGCGCATCCTGAGACGGCAGCGGCGCGCGCGGCGTTCGCCCAGTTCTTGCAGTCGCCCGCGGCGCGTGGGCTGCTCGACGCCGCCGGGCTTTGAGCGGGTGGCGCGTGGCATGGGCTTGTCGGCCGACGCCTGGCACGCAGTCCTGCTCAGCGCCGAGCTCGCCGTGCTGGCGCTGCCGGGGTACGCGCTGGGAGCCATCGTGCTGTGTTACGCGCTGCAGTTTGGCCTGAAGCGCGCGGCGTGGCTGGACGCGCTGGTCACCGTGCCGCTGGTGTTTCCGCCGGTGGTCATCGGCTTTGCGCTGCTGTGGCTGCTTGGACGGCACAGCCCGCTGGGGCGGGTGCTGCAGGCCGTGGGGGTGAACTTCATCTTCACGCTGCCTGGGCTGTGGCTGGCGGCGTTCCTCGCCGGATTGCCGCTGGCCGTCAAGACGTTGCAGACCGCGCTGCAGACGCATCCGCGCGTCTGGCATGACATCGCCCTCACCCTGGGACGCAGCCCGCGCAATGTCTACCTCACCCTGCACCTGCCCATCGCCCTGCCCGCGCTGCTCGGCGGGCTGCTGCTGGCGCTGGCGCGCGGCATGGGCGAAGTCGGCATGTCGCTGATGCTCGGCGGCAACATCCTCGGCCGCACCGAGACGCTGTCGCTGGCGATTTTCAACACCGTGACCAACGGTGACACGGCGCAGGCGGCCGTGCTCAGCGCGCTGCTCGGCGCGTTCAGCCTGCTGCTGTTTGCCGCCGTGCGTGTTCTGCAAAACCGGGAGCTGTCCAAACATGATGTATTTCACCCAAGCTGAGATCGACCACTTCCTCACCGAAGACGTGCCGCTGCACGACGAAACTACCCGCGCCCTCGGCTTGCCCGACGCGCTAGGCCGCCTGACCTACACCGCGCGGCAGCCGGGGGTGCTCGCCGGCATGGCGCCGCTGCTGCGCCTGGCGCAATCGCTGGGGCTGCACGCCGAACCGCTGGCCGCCGACGGCGACACCACCGCGCCGGGGCAGCCGGTGCTGCGGCTGCACGGCAACGCCCACGCGCTGCACGTGGCCTGGAAGCAGGGCATGAACCTGCTCGAATACCTCGGCGGCATCGCCAGCGCGACGCGGCAGATGGTCGACGCCGCCCGCGCCGGCAATCCGCGCATCCAGGTCGCCGGCACACGCAAGGCGTTTCCCGGCGCGCGACGGCTGCAGCATTACGCCGTGATGTGCGGCGGCGGCATGGTGCACCGCGCCGGGCTGTCGGAGACCATTCTGGTGTTCGCCCAGCACCGCGCGTTTCTCCCCGGGCTGGACGCGGCGCAGCTCGTCGAGCGCGCCAAGGCGCACAGCCCGGAAAAGTTCGTCCTCATCGAGGCCGAGGACGCCGCCGACGCCCTGGCCGCGGCGCGCGCCGGGGCCGACGGTGTGCAGCTGGACAAAATGACTGTGGAACAGCTCGGCGCGCTGGTGCCGCAGCTGCGCAAGTTGCAGCCGCGCCTCACCATCAACGCCGCGGGCGGCATCCGCCCGGACAACGCCGCGCAGTTCGCCGCCTGCGGCGTCGACGTGCTCGTCACCTCCAGCCTGTACAACGCCAAAGCGGCCGACTTCGGCGCCGAAATGGTCATGGTCTGATGCCGGAGGGAAGAATCGTCGCTTTGCCTTGATCTGGCACAAAAACAGCCGATTCCCCGTCGGTATCATGCAGAAAAAAACCAAGGTTTTGCGGAATTTTTCACACTCAAAACCAGCCGCAAACCGCTGTGCCTGTCCGGGCGCTGCCGCGCCCGACGTTCTCGGGGGGACTATGGACAGAACCATGTCGCGGCCATCGCGCCGCATCCGCATGCAACCCGGGTGCCTGCCCGGGGGTGACGTGACGCCGCTGGGGTCGGCTTGCCGCTGTCGGCGCGCGGGCGCCGCTGCTGCAGCGCGCGGACGGCAGGTCGGGCGGCGTGCCCGACGGCTTGCTGCCTGAGGAGGCCGTCATGATGACCGACATCGCCACCACGCTGTATCAGGCCATCGACCTGTTCGAAGACGCGGCCGACGCGCTGCGCAAATCGATCCTCAGCCACGACCAGGATCGCCTGCCCGACACCATTGCGCACATCCGGTCGGCGCTGGCGCAATTGCAGCGGGCCACGGAAATTTCCCAGAGCGTCCTCGGCCAGCTCGAACGCCAGGCCCCGGTGCGCTGACCCGCAGTCGCTGATCTGCCGCAATCGCTGGCCTTGTTTGGTTTTCGGGGGACGCCCCCAGCATCTGCCATGTCCATCGAACTTTACAAAGACGCCCATCATGCCTGCGTGCTGTTTACCGATCTCGTGCCGGACGAGGAGGCGGTGCAGGCCAACCAGTTTCTCATCGTCGATCACGACGAAGGCGTGATCCTC
>JAJZAQ010000029.1 GCA_021799355.1 Pseudomonadota bacterium | reverse complement strand
ACAGATCGGAGTCGCCATGCATATCGAAGCGCTTGCAGCCTTTCGGGACAATTACATCTGGTTGATTCGGCCCGCCGCAGGGGACGCGCGTACCCTGGTGGTCGATCCGGGCGATGCCGCGCCGGTGATCGACGCCTTGCAGCGCAACCGGCTGGAACTGCGCGGCATTCTAGTCACCCACCACCACAACGACCATGTCGGCGGCATCGTCGAGCTGCTGCGTTGGCAGCAGGCCAGGCAACCGCACCGGCCAGTCCCCGTGTGGGGTCCGGCGAACGAGCCCATTCCGGCGCGCACCGTGGCGCTGCGCGGCGCAGAGCGCTTCGTCGCCCCCGACATGCTGCTGCCCATCTCGGTCCTTGCCGTGCCGGGGCACACCCTCGGGCATGTGGCTTACGTCGTCTCGTCCGCACAGCCGCAGGAGCCCGCAGCGCTGTTTTGCGGCGACACGCTGTTTTCCGCCGGCTGCGGCCGGCTGTTCGAAGGCACGCCGGCGCAGCTGTACGACTCTTTGAACAAACTGGCGCAACTGCCTGAAAAAACGTCAGTCTATTGTGCACACGAATACACCCTGTCTAATCTACAATTCGCCCGTGTCGCCGACCCGGACAATCCCGAGGTGGTGGCGCATCAGGCCCGGTGCGTGGCGCTGCGTGCACAAGGCAAGCCCACATTGCCCAGCAGCATCGGCCTGGAAAAGCAGATCAATCCGTTTTTGCGCACCTCGCAGCCCGGCGTGGTGCAGGCGTTGCAGCGGCACCGCGGCCAGGCGCCCGCCGATGCCGTGCAGGCGCTGGCCTGGCTGCGGGAGTGGAAGAATGATTTCAAGGGGTGAACACCGATGCAGCAACTGAGACGACTGCGGTTTTGGGCTTTGGGTGCCATCGTCGCCTTGGCCGCCGGATGCGCCACCGTCCCCCCAGCGGAAAAAACCGCCGCCGTCTCTCCCCCTCCCAGCAGTTCACCCCCACCCAGTCCCTCCCCCACCGCAGCGCCCCGGGCGCCCGCAGCCTCCGCCAGCAGCGCCACGACCGCGGAGCAGACCGCGCTGCAGGACGACACGCAGGACATCACGCCGCAATACCAAAACATCTGGCAGCGCATCCGCGCCGGGTTCGGCATCCCGGACATGCAGGGCCCGTTGGTCGACCAGGCGGCGCAGTGGTATGTGTCGCGCCCGGATTACGTCGCCCGCATGACCGAGCGTGCCCGCAAGTATCTCTATTACACGGTGCAGGAAGTGCAAAAACGCGGCATGCCCACCGAACTGGCGCTGCTGCCGTTCATCGAAAGCGCGTACAACCCGGACGCCAGATCGGTCGCGCATGCCGTGGGCATGTGGCAGTTCATCCCGTCGACCGGCAAGCACTACAACCTGAAACAAAACCTGTTTCAGGACGACCGCCGCAGCGTGCTGGCCTCGACCAATGCCGCGCTCGATTACCTGCAAAACCTCTACAACATGTTTGGCGACTGGCAAATCGCCCTGGCGGCGTACAACTGGGGCGAGGGCAGCGTGCAGCGTGCCATCGCTTTCAACAAGGCGCACAATCTCCCGGTCGATTACCAGGATTTGCGCATGCCTGCGGAAACGCGCAATTACTACCCCAAGCTGCAGGCCGTGAAGAACATCATTTCCGACCCGGGCAAATACGGCATGACCCTGCCGGACATTCCCGATCACCCCTATTTCAAGGCAGTGACCATCACGCGTGACATCGACGTCACGCTGGCGGCCAAACTCGCCGGGCTGACGCTCGACGAATTCCGCTCGCTCAACCCAGCGTTCACCAAACCGGTGATTCTGGGCGCGACCAATCCGCGCATCCTGCTGCCCTACGACAACGCCACGCATTTTGCCCAGGCGCTACAGGCCTATAACGGCCCACTGTCCACCTGGACGGCCTACACCGTCAAGACCACCACCGCACCCGCGGCGCTGGCGCGGCAGCTCGACATCAGCGAAGCCGTGCTGCGTGACACCAACGCCATTCCGGCGCGGCAGCTCATCAAAGCCGGCTCCACCGTGCTCATTCCCAAGGCCGGGGATGACGACGGCAACAAAAACGTCAGCGTCGCCGTGGCCGAGAACGCCACGCTGGCACTGGCGCCCGAGGCGCCTGCGGGCCGCCGCCTGGTGCTGCGCGTGGGCAAGTATGGGGATTCGGTCGAACGCGTCGCGCATCGCTACCACCTCAGCCCGCTGCAGGTGGCACAGTGGAACCACACCACCGAGCGCGGCATTTTCCACAGCGGCCAGTTCGTCACCATCTACGTGACGCACACCCCGAGCATCTTTGTCGCCGAGCGCAAGGTCGACAAGCCGCGCCTGGTCGCCGAACGCAAACCGCAGATCAAGCGCCGCACCATCGTCCATCGTCAGGTGCGCGTGGCACAGCAGCAGAACAGCGAACGCCGCGAATTGCACTACAACGTGCGCACACGCGACGCCCACCCGGTCTATCTGGCCAGACAATGACCCCGACCGGGCAGGCGGGCTGCCCGGTGGTCGAATGGTTTGCGCAAACCGCTCGGGTCAAACCACGCCGTCTCGGCGCAGTGCGTCGATCTGCGCCGCATCCAGGCCCAGTTCGGCGAGCACGGCTGCGGTATGCGCTCCCAGCGGTGGGCCGATCCAGCGGGTTTTTCCCGGGGTGAGCGACAGGCGTGGCGCGGGTGCCGGCAGGTCCACCGGCGTCCCGTCGGCCAGATGGTGCGGCTCGATCATGCCGCGCGCCGTGAACTGCGCGTCGGCGACGATGTCGGCGATGCTGTAGATGCGCGTGGCCGGCACGTCCGCGGCGCGCATGGCGCGCACGATGTCGGCGGCGTCGAACTGCTGCGCCCATGACTGGATCGCCGCGTCGATGTCTGCGGCACGCGCCATCCGCCCCGGGTTACGCGCCAGCGCAGGGTCGTCTGCCAGGTCGGCCCGGCCGATGGCCTGCATGAGGCGGCGGAAAATCGCATCGCCGTTGCCCGAAATCTGCACCCACTCGCCGTCGCGGCTGCGGTAGACGTTCGACGGCGTGATTCCCGGAATGCTGGTGCCGGCGCGCTCGCGCACCGTGCCGTCGTAGCTGTATTCCATCAGCGTGCTCTCCATCAGGTTGAACACGCTTTCGGTCAGCGCGACATCGACGGCCTGACCCTGCCCGCCGTTGTGGCCGTCCCAGCGCCCGCCGGTGGCGTCGCGGTGGCGCAGCGCCACGAGCGCGCCCATCACCGCGTGCAGCGCGGCGATCGAGTCGCCCAGCGACAGATTGGCGCGCATCGGCGGGCGGTCGGGATCCCCCGTGACGTAACGCATCCCGCCCATCGCCTCGGCGATGGCGCCAAAACCGGGCTGCTGGCGCATCGGCCCGGTCTGGCCGAAACCGGAAATGCGCACCATCACCAGAGCGGGGTTGACAGCGCGCAGATCGTCCCAGCCCATGCCGAGCTTTTCCAACGCACCGGGCCGCATGTTTTCCACCACGACGTCGGTGCGCGCCACCAGTTGGCGCACGATGTCCCTGCCGCGCGGATGCTTCAAATCGAGCGTGATGCAGCGTTTGTTGCGCGCCTGCGCCGCCCACCACAGCGATTCGCCCTTGTGCAGCTTGCGCCAACTGCGCAGCGGGTCACCGCCCGGGTCGCCATCGCGCGCCGGGGTTTCGATCTTGATCACATCCGCGCCGAATTCGGCCAGCAACCGCGTGGCAAACGGCCCGGCAATCAGGCTGCCGAGTTCGAGCACGCGCAGGCCGTCGAGCGCTCCCGGGGTTTGGGCGCAGCCCGCGGAGGTTTCAGCCATAGAACGGAGAGAACAGCAAAGCGATATTGACCAGCAAGGCCAGGCTCCAGACCAGCGAGCGCAAGGTGGCCTTGTCGTTGACATAGCACCACAGATACACCGCGCGCAGCAGCAGCCAGGCGATGAGCAGACCGTTGACCAGCCCCAGGGGAGTCTTCAGCCAAAGCGCAAACAGGGCGGCAGCGAACAAAAACGGCAGCGCCTCGAAACTGTTGGCCTGCGCGGCGTTTGCCCGCCGCCGCCGCGGATCGGTTTGCCGCTCCAGCCAGAGCCGTGGCTCGTGATTGTCGTAGCGGTTTTGCGTGGCGCCGAATGTCCCCGACTTGGCGATGCCCGCAGCGACGATGGGCAGTTGCGAGGCAATCAGCAGCAAAATGGCAGTCAGCAGCATGCGCGGTCTCCGGCAAATCCCTTGCAGCATACAAAAAGCTGCGGCCCGGCGCATGGCCGGACCGCAGCCAAATGGCCCCGTTCTGACGGGGTCTTCAGGGAGATCAACCGGCGTAATCGGCCGCGACGGTGGCGTCCTGGTCGTTGGCCATGCCCAGCAGACGCAGCGCCACGGTGGCGACGATGGCCACGACAAAGTTCAGAATCAGCGCGTACAGACCGATGTACGCCGGGATCACCAGCGTGCCCAGATGCAGCGCGTAGCCCGAGGTTTTGAAGCCGTTGAGCGACGCCGCCCAGATCCCCCAGGCCAGACCGACGGCCCAGCCCAGCAGCAGCGCCTTGGCGTCGAACCAGCGGGTATAGATCCCGGAAACGATGGCCGGCAGGGTCTGCAAAATCAGGATGCCGCCAAGCAGCTGCAACTGGATGGCGTAAGTCAGCGGCAGGAAGACGATGAACAGCAGCGCGCCGAATTTCACCAGCAGCGAAATCAGCTTGGCCATTTCGGTTTCCTTGGCCGGCGTGCAGTTCGGGTTGACGTAAGCCTTGTAGATGTTGCGGGTAAAGAGGTTGGCCGCAGCGATCGACATGATGGCCGCGGGCACCAGCGCACCGATGGCCACCGCGGCAAACCCCAGACCGACGAACCAGCTGGGGAAGAAGTGCAGCAGCAGACCCGGCATGGCGAACTGCGGCCCATACTGTTTGAAGTAAGGCGCCAGATCAGGCAGCTTGGCAATGCCGGCGGCGTAGGCCATATAGCCCAGCAGCGCGATCAGCCCGAGCATGAACGAGTAGGCCGGCAGGAACACCCAGTTGCGGCGCAGGGTGTTCGGGCCTTTGGCCGACAGCACCGCGGTGGTGGCATGCGGGTACAGCATCAGCGCCAGCGCCGAACCGAACGCCAGAGTGGGATAGAACGATTGCAGCCCCAGGTTGTCGCCCTTGACCGGCGGCAGCAGCAGTTTGTCCTTCGGAATGGCGGCAAAGATATTGCCGAACCCGCCGAGCTTGTACGGCACGACGACGATCAGCGCAATGACGGTGATGTACACCAGCAAATCTTTGACCACGGCAATCGACGCCGGGGCGCGTAGGCCGCTGGTGTAAGTGAACGCGGCGAGGATGACGAAGGCGATGATCAGCGGCAGGTCGCCGGTCAGCCCCTGGGTGGAAAAGCCCAGACCGCCGATGACCACCTGAATGCCCACGAGCTGCAGCGCGATGTAGGGCATGGTGGCGACGATCCCCGTCACCGCGATCGCCAGAGCCAGCGCCGGGCTGCCATAGCGGCCGGCGACGAAATCCGACGCGGTGATGTAGTTGTGCTTTTTCGCCACCACCCACAGCCGCGGCAGAATGGCAAAGACCAGGGGATAGACCAGCACGGTGTACGGCAGGGCAAAAAAGCCCAGCGCCCCGGCACCGAAGACCAATGCCGGCACGGCCACGAAGGTGTAGGCCGTGTAGAGGTCACCGCCGATGAGAAACCAGGTGATCCAGCTGCCGAAGCGCCGTCCGCCCAGCCCCCATTCGTGCAGGTGGCTCATGTCGCCCTTGCGCCAATGCGCCGAAATGAACCCCAGCACGGTAATGGCGACGAACAGGGCGACGAAAACGATGGTCGCAACGAGATTCATGGCGTCAGTCTCCGCTGCCGGGCGGCACGACCCGTTTGAAAACCAGGGCGATGAACACACCCGACAGCGGCACCCAGATCAGTTGCCACCAGTAAAAAAACGGCATGCCGAACACGCTGGGTTCGAGCGTGTTGTAAAACGGGACGGCCAGCACGGCGACACACGGAATCGCCAGCAAAATGAATTCCACCACCCCGAGTGGTTTGGGTTTGGACATGAACGGTCTCCTGAGCTTTTTGGGCGCACTCGTGGCGAACCCCTTGCAATCTGACGCGGCACGCGGGGATGAGCCGCAGCCACGGTCAAAGATTAGCCCAGCAGGCGACAAATACCTGTATCCAGATGTGTTGTTCGCAAGCGGATGAAAGCGAACGACCGTTCGTCCTGGTTTTTCCCGAGATGCGGCGCAATCCAGGGCCGCCTCAGGCGGGCGGCGGATGCAGCCGCGCCGCGCTGTTCAGGTCTGCCCCGACTGCGCGTTGTCCGACGCCACACCCCAGCGCCGCAGCGCGGCGTCGTCGCTTTCACGCGCATCGACCCACTGCCCGCCCTGCGGCGTCGTCTCTTTCTTCCAGAACGGCGCCTGGGTTTTGAGGTAATCCATGAGGAACTCGCACGCAGCGAACGCCGCGCCGCGGTGGCTGCTGGCCACGGCGACGAGCACGATGTCGTCACCCGGCAGCAGCGCGCCGACACGGTGGATCACCGTCACACCCAGCAGCGGCCAGCGCTGCTGCGCCTGTTCGACCATCTGCGCGATCGCCCGCTCGGTCATGCCGGGGTAGTGCTCCAGTTCCATGGCCTGCACGTGGCCCGGAGCGCACTGCCCCGGGTGGTGGTCGCGGCAGACGCCGACAAAACTCGCCACCGCGCCGACGTCCAGCCGCCCGGCGCGCAGGGCCTGCACTTCCGCACCGAGATCGAATCCCTCGGTCTGGATGCGGATGGTCACCGGCACCATGTCGTCAGCCCCCGGTCACCGGCGGAAAAAACGCCACCTCGCACCCGGGCTGCAGCGCCGTGTGCGCGTCGCACAACGTGTGGTTGCACGCCATGCGCAGCGGTTTGTCCGTGGCCAGCGCCGCCGCATGCCGGCCGTCGAGCGCACGCAGCCAGTCACGCACCTGGCCGACCGTCTGCACCGTCTCCGGCAGGTCGTGCGCTTCCTGCGCCAGGCCGACGGCCTCGCGCACGCTGGCAAAGTAGCGGATCGAGACTTGCATGGTTCAACCCTGCAACAAGGAACAGAATGGCAGGTAACGCACCACGTCGCCGCGGCGGATGACGTGCTGCGGCGGATTGTCCACCAAACCGTCGGCCCAGACGGTGGAAGTGAGCACGGCGGAATTCTGCGAGGCGAACAGCTCGGCCTGCCCCTGCGCATTCAGACGCACACGCAAAAATTCCCGCCGTCGGTCCGGCTTGGGCCAGTCGAACGCCGCGTGCACCGGCAGCGCCACCGCCGCGGTGTCTCTGGCGCCCTGCAGCGCCAGCAGGTAAGGCCGCACGAACAGCAAAAAGGTGACGAAACTCGACACCGGGTTGCCCGGCAGCCCGATGAACGCCGCCTGCCCCTGCCCCGGGTCGCGCCGCACATGGCCAAACGCCAGCGGCTTGCCCGGCTTCATCGCGATCTGCCACAAATCGAGTGCGCCCTCGGCCTGGACCGCCGGCTTGACGTGATCCTCCTCTCCCACCGACATTCCGCCGGTGGAGACGATCAGATCGGCCTGCCGTGCAGCCTGGCGCAGCATGTCCCGGGTCGCGTCCAGACGGTCGGGAACGATGCCGAAGTCGATGACTTCGCACCCGGCGGCCTGCACCAGCGCCTGGATGACGAAGCGGTTGGAGTTGTAGATCGCGCCGGCACGCAGAGGCTCGCCGGGCATGGCGAGTTCGTCACCGGTGAACGCCAGCGCCACACGCGGCCTGGCCCGTACCGTCAACTGCGCCACGCCGACCGACGCCGCCAGCCCCAGATCCTGCGGCCGCAGCCGCTGCCCGGCGGCAAGCACCACGCTGCCCGCAGCCACGTCCAGCCCGCGGCGACGCACCCAGTCACCGGCGGCGGGCACGGTGTCGATGATCACCGTTTCACCATCGGCACGGCACTGCTCCTGCATCACCACGGCGTCCGCGCCGACGGGGATGAGGCCGCCGGTGAAAATCCGCGCGGCGGTCGCAGGCTGCAGCGGCTGCGGCACGGCTCCGGCGGGGATGCGCTGGCTCACGCGCAGCCGCGTCCCGGCGGCGGGCACGTCGGCGCAGCGCACGGCGTAGCCGTCCATCGCCGTGTTGTCTGCCGGCGGCACATCGATAGCCGAACGCACGTCGTGCGCCAGAACCCGGCCCAGCGCCTGCGCGGTCGGCAGGATTTGCGTGGCCGCCAAGGGCTGCGCCGCAGCGAGCAGACGCTGTAGCGCCACATCAGGGTCGATCAGGGGGGAGGAAGTCGCACTCATGGCTGATACATGAACCGCTGCGCATTGTCCAACAACCACGTCGCCACTGCAGCCGGGGTGTTGATGTCGAGCACTGCCGCGGGCAGGGGCGGCGGCAGTTGCTGCGGCGAATCGGTGGCCACGGCAAGAATCTGCGCATCGTCGACGTAGCACACCGGCCGGGCGGTACTGGCGCGCCAGACCTCGATTTTGGGCAAGCGCGCGTGCTTGAAGCCTTCGACGAACACCCAGTCGACCTGCGGGTCGAGCATGCGCAGCAGTGCGGGAACGTCGGGCTCTACCGGCTGCCGCAGCCGGCGTTGCAGCGCGATGAGATGGTCCGACGCCGCCAGCACTTCATAGGCGCCGGCCTCGCGGTGGCGCCAGGTGTCTTTGCCAGGGTAGTCGATGTCGAAGCGGTGATGCGCATGCTTGACCACCGAGACGCGCAGGCCGTCGAGCACGAAATGCTGCACCAGCGTTTCGACCAGCGTGGTTTTGCCGCTGCCGGAAAAACCGGCGAAACCGACGACTTTCATCCGCCTGCCGCCACCGGCGCGGCGCAGTGCTGCGCGATGTACGACTTGATTGCATCGACGTCCACCGGCATGACGGCAAAACGCTGCGGCCGCCGCTCCAGATCGGCCAGCCCGGCCGGCCGCTCGGGTTGCAGGCCGGTGGCCTCGGCGATGGTTTCGGGAAATTTGGCCGCCAGCGCGGTTTCGAGCACCAGCATCGGCACCCCCGGCTCGCGGTGCTCGCGCGCCACTTTGACGCCGTCGGCGGTGTGCGTGTCGATCAGCCGGCCACTGCCCTGCCAGACACTGCGGATGGTGGCCAGGCGGTCGGCGTGCGTGCTGCTGCCCGAGGCAAAACCGTAATCGTCCGACACCCTGGAAAACGCGGCATCGGCCGACAGGTCGAACAGGCCCCTGCGCTGCAATTCGGTGGTGAACAGCTCGCGCACCCGCGCCGCGTCGCGGCCGAGCAGGTCGAAAATGAAGCGTTCGAAATTCGACGCCTTGGAAATGTCCATCGACGGGCTGGAGGTGTGGTGCGTCTCGGCCGATTTGCGCGGGCGGTACACCCCGGTGCGGAAAAATTCGTCGAGGACGTTGTTCTCGTTGGTCGCCAGCACCAGCCTGCGGATGGGCAGGCCCATCATGCGCGCCACATGCCCGGCGCAGACATTGCCGAAGTTGCCCGACGGCACGGTGAAGCTGACCTGCTGGTCGTTGCTTTGCGTGGCCTGGAAATAGCCGGCGAAGTAGTACACGATCTGCGCCGCCAGCCGCGCCCAGTTGATCGAATTGACCGTGCCGATGTGCCAGCGCCGCTTAAAGTCCAGATCGGCAGAGACCGCCTTGACCATGTCCTGGCAGTCGTCGAACACTCCCTGCACCGCGATGTTGTGGATGTTGGCGTCGGCCAATGAATACATCTGCGCGGTCTGGAACGCGCTCATTTTGCCGAACGGCGAGAGCATGAACACGCGGATGCCGCGTTTGCCGCGCATGGCGTATTCGGCGGCGCTGCCGGTGTCCCCGGAAGTCGCGCCCAGGATGTTGAGCTCCGCCCCCTGCCTGGCTAGCGCGTACTCGAACAGATTGCCCAGCAGCTGCATCGCCATGTCCTTGAACGCCAGCGTCGGGCCTTCGGACAGGCCGAGCAGCGCCATTCCCGGATCGCCAGGCAGCGGCTTGAGCGGCGTGATGCGCGCATCGCCGCCAAAGGTCTGCGCGGTGTAGGTCTTGGCGATCAGGGCACGCAGGTCCTCGGGGGGAATGTCGGTGATGAACAGCGACAGAATCTCGAACGCCAGCTCGGCGTAAGACAGCCCGCGCCAGCGGGAGAGTTGTTCCGCGCTGACGCGGGGATAGGTTTGCGGCAGGTACAGCCCGCCGTCGGGCGCCAGGCCTTCGAGCAGAATGTCGGCAAAGCCGCGGCTGGCCGGCTCGCCTCGCGTGCTCAGATATTGCATCAGCGCAGCTCCTCTTTACGAATGCGCACGATCGGCGCGCCGACGCTGGGCAGCGCCTGCATGCGGGCAATGGCGGCGTTCATCCGTGCCTCCGGAGTGTCGTGGGTGAGGATGATGAGGTCGGTCTGGTGCTCGCCCTCGCCGGCCTCGCGCTGGATCAGGCCGTCGATGGAAATCTGCTCGTCGGCCAGGATGCGGGTGAGGTCGGCCAGCACTCCGGTCTGGTCGGCCACGCGCAGCCGCAGGTAATACGCCGTGACCACCTGATCCATCGGCAGGATCGGCAGATCGCTCATCGCGTCGGGCTGGAACGCCAGATGCGGCACGCGGTGTTCGGGGTCGGCGGTGTGCAGCCGGGTCACGTCCACCAGATCGGCGATCACCGCCGACGCCGTGGGTTCTGCACCCGCCCCCTTGCCGTAATACAGCGTCGGGCCGACTGCATCGCCTTGCACCACCACGGCGTTCATCGCGCCCTCGACGTTGGCGATCAGCCGGGTGGCTGGAATCAGTGTGGGATGCACGCGCAGCTCGATGCCCTGCGCCGTGCGCTTGGTGATGCCTAGCAGCTTGATGCGGTAGCCGAGCTGCTCGGCGTAGCGGATGTCGGCGGCCTGCAACGCGGTGATCCCCTCGATGTAGGCCTTGTCGAACTGCACGGGCACGCCAAACGCCAGCGAACAAAGCAACGTAATTTTGTGCGCGGCATCGATGCCTTCGATGTCGAAAGTCGGGTCGGCCTCGGCATAGCCCAGTTGCTGCGCCTGGCGCAGCACACTGGCGAAGTCCAGCCCCTTGTCGCGCATTTTGGACAGGATGAAATTGGTCGTGCCGTTGATGATGCCGGCCACCCATTCGATGCGGTTGCCGGTGAGCCCTTCGCGCACGGCCTTGATGATCGGGATGCCGCCGGCCACCGCCGCCTCGAACGCCACCATCACTCCCTTGGCCTGCGCCGCGGCGAAAATCTCATTGCCGTGCAGCGCCAGCAACGCCTTGTTGGCCGTGACGACGTGTTTGCCGGCGCCGATCGCCGCCAGCACCAGCGCGCGCGCCGGCTCGATGCCCCCCATGAGTTCGACGACGATGTCGATGTCCGCACGCGTGGCCAACGCCATGAAATCGGTGGTCACCGGCAGCGCGTCGCCCAGCGCGGCGCGCGCCTTGTCGGGGTTGCGCGCGGCGATGGCCGCGATGGCGATGCCGCGGCCGGCGCGACGCTGCAGTTCTTCCTGATTGCGCGCGAGCACCTTGACCACACCACTGGCCACCGTGCCCGCGCCGAGCAGGGCTATCTGTAAAGGTTTCATAGACGAAGACGCAACGGGATTCAGGCCGCGGCGCGCGACTGTTTGCGCATGCGGTCGAGAAAGCGGGCGATGCGGCCGATGGCCTCGGTGAGGTCATCGGCGTTGGGCAGGAACACCAGCCGGAAGTGATCGGGATGCGGCCAGTTGAACCCCGTTCCCTGCACGATCAGCACTTTTTCCTGCGCCAGCAGGTCGTAGGCGAACTGCTGGTCGTCGCTGATCGGGTACATCTTCGGGTCCAGCCGCGGGAACATGTATAGCGCCGCCTTGGGCTTGACCACGCTCACCCCTGGAATCTGCATCAGCAGCTCGTAGGCCAGATCGCGCTGGCGGGTCAGCCGGCCGTGGGGCGCGACCAGATCCTTGATGCTCTGGTAGCCGCCCAGCGCCGTCTGGATGGCCAGCTGCCCGGGCGTGTTCGCGCACAGCCGCATCGACGCCAGCATGGTCAGCCCCTCGATGTAGTCGCGCGCCTGCCGCTTGTTGCCCGACACCACCATCCACCCCGAGCGGTAACCGCACGAGCGGTAGTTTTTCGACAGGCCGTTGAAAGTGATGAACAGCACGTCGTCGGCCAGGGACGCGATGCTGGTGTGGGTGTTGCCGTCGTAGAGCATCTTGTCGTAGATCTCGTCGGCAAACACGATCAGTTCGTGCTCGCGCGCCACCTGCACGATGTCCTCCAGCAACTCGCGCGGGTACAGCGCCCCGGTCGGGTTGTTCGGGTTGATGACGACGATGCCGCGGGTGTTGGGGGTGATCTTGCGGCGGATGTCGGCGATGTCGGGGTACCAGTCGCTGCTTTCGTCGCAGATGTAATGCACCGGCGTGCCGCCCGACAGCGCCACCGACGCGGTGTACAGCGGATAGTCGGGCGCGGGAATCAGCACCTCGTCGCCGTTGTTCAGCAGCGCGTTCATCGCCATGTTGATCAGCTCGGACGCGCCGTTGCCGATGAACACATCGTCGATGCCCACCCCGGCGATGCCCTTTTCCTGCGTGTAATGCACGATGGCCTTGCGCGGCGCGAACAGCCCCTTGGAGTCGGTGTAGCCCGCGGCTCCCGGCAGGTTGTGGATCATGTCCTGCACGATCTCGTCGGGCGGCTCGAAGCCGAACGGCGCCAGATTGCCGATGTTGAGCTTGATGATGCGCTGGCCGTCCTCTTCCATCTGCCGGGCCTTGTCGAGCACGGGTCCGCGGATGTCGTAACAGACATCGGCCAATTTGTCGGATTTGCGAAACTCGCGCACGGCTACCTCACTCCCTTTTCGGCGCAATTAAGCGGCGTCACTAAGCGGCATACAAAGCCCAGCTGGCGCCGCCGCAGCGGTGAAATCCCTCCGCCATCGCCCGGTGAACGCCACGCGTCCCACCGTCAACGGCACCAGCGGTGAACCCTATAATTTACCTGCAACTGCGATCGTTGCTGGCGGCGTCCGTGCTCCGCCCTTGACGCGACGCAGCCATGACGCCTGCGGCAAGGCGTCTTTCCGCTTGGTGGCCAGCATGAAACTCCAGCCTGACCTCGTCCCCGACACGCAAATGGTGTCCGCCTACGGGCAGGGCTATATCGATGTCAACGGCGTGCGCCAGACCGCGGCATGCATCTTTGGCCCCCAGCAGGCGCCCCAGCCCTGGGACGTGCCGACGGCTGCGGAAATGTCGGCGGCCCATCTGGACGTGCTGCTGACCGAACCCTTGCCCGAGGTAGTGCTCATCGGCACGGGCCGGCAGCAGCACATGCTGGCTCCGGCACTGTTGCGCCGGTTCATCGCCTGTCGCGTCGGCTGGGAGGTGATGGATACCGCCGCCGCCTGCCGCACGTACAACATCCTCGCCGGCGAAGGACGTCGCGTGCTCGCTGCAGTGATCATCGAATGAAACCGGCGCGGTTCGCACGGTAAAATGAAGCTTTTGATTGCGCTTTGACTCCCGCAAAAAATGACTCGGCACAACGGGAGTGACGCCGCAACAGCCCAGCAGGAGACTTCATGGCCTTGGTCTTGAACAAAGTGGTACCCGATTTTGAAGCCGCTGCCACTGGTGGCGTGCAGTTCAGCCCGAAAAACTATCTGGGCAAAAAAATTGTTCTCTACTTCTACCCCAAAGACATGACTCCGGGGTGCACCACCGAGTCGATGCATTTTCGTGACAAATACGCCGACTTCGAGGCGGCCAACGCCGTGATCTTCGGCATCTCGCGCGACAACCTGATGTCGCACGAAAAATTCAAGGCGCACCTCGAACTGCCTTTCGAGCTGATCGCCGACACAGAGGAAAAACTCTGCCATATGTTCGGCGTGGTGAAAAACAAAATCATGTACGGCAAAAAAGTCAAAGGCATCGAACGCAGCACTTTCGTCATCGACACCCAGGGAGTGCTGCGCCAGGAATGGCGGGGTGTCAAAGTCGCCGGCCATGTCGACGAAGTGCTCGACGTGATCCAGAAACTCTGATCCCTCTAGAGCACCGACGTCATCGCGTTTGCCCCGGCACCGCGCCGCCTTGAATCCGACCTTCCGATCCAGCCGCCTGAGCCGTTCCGGCTTGCCCGTGGCTGCGTTGCCCCCGCGCAGGCCAGACGCCTTGCTGCGGCCGCGCCAGCGCCGCTGGTCTGCCACCGCCGTGCTGTCACCCGACAAACGGCGGTTTTTCTTTTCCGTCTAGCCGTTTCTACCCCCTGGACCGTCTTTTGCCCCATGCCTCTGCCGCCTCCTCCCAAGTCTTTGGGCAGCCTGTTGTCGCAGACTGTCAAGTCCACCCCGGCACCCGCCGCTGCAGGAAAACCGGCACGCAACCAATCCGCCAAAGCCGCCGGCACACCGCAGGCTGCCGCCGCACCGACGCCAGCGGCGATCGTCCCGGCTGAGGTGGCGAGCGTTCCGTCCCCTGCAACCCCCGCGCCTGCTGCGTCCCGGGCCAAAACCAGGGCGCGCGCCGGTGCCAAGGCCACCGCCCGAAGCAGCGAACCGCCCAAATTGTTCGTGCTCGACACCAACGTGCTGCTGCACGACCCCATGTCGCTCTACCGCTTCGAGGAGCACGACATCTACCTTCCGCTGGTGACGCTGGAAGAACTCGACGCGCACAAAAAGGGATTGTCCGAAGTGGCGCGCAACGGCCGGCAGGTCAGCCGCGAGCTCGACGCCCTGGTCGCCGACACCGGCAGCGGCATCGACCAGGGCATTGCCCTGAACCGCACGGGCCATGCGGAAGCGCGCGGACGGCTGTTTTTTCAGACCCGGGCGCACGACGTCGAGTTGCCCATCGCCCTGCCGCAGGGCAAGGCGGACAACCAGATCCTCGCCGTCCTGCAAGACCTGACCCGCAGCCACCCCGAGCGCGCCGTCGTCCTGGTGTCCAAGGACATCAACATGCGCGTCAAGGCCCGTGCGCTGGGACTGCATGCCGAGGACTACGCCAACGACAAAACGCTCGACGACGCCGACTTGCTCTACACCGGCATGATGGTGCTGCCGCCAGACTTCTGGGAGCGCCAGGCCAAAGCCGTTGAAAGCTGGCAGCAGGCCGGCAACACCTATTACCGGGTCCAGGGGCCTTTTGTCAGCCAGATGCTGGTCAACCAGGCGGTGTACTGGGAAAACGGCAGCGCGCCGCCGTTTGACGCCCGCGTCAAGGAAATCCGGGGCAACACCGCGGTGCTGCAGGTCCTACGCGACCATACCCACCAAAAGAATGCCGTCTGGGGGGTGACTGCACGCAACCGCGAGCAGAATTTTGCCCTCAACCTGCTGATGGACCCGGAGGTGGATTTCGTCACGCTCGCCGGCCAGGCCGGGACGGGCAAAACCCTGCTGGCGCTGGCCGCCGGGCTGTCGCAGGTGCTGGATGCGCGCCGCTACAACGAAATCATCGTCACCCGCGTGACCGTGCCGGTGGGCGAGGACATCGGCTATCTGCCTGGCACCGAGGAGGAAAAAATGGGCCCTTGGATGGGAGCGCTCGACGACAACCTCGAAGTGCTCAATCAAAGCGAGGCCGGCCATGTCGGCGGCGAATGGGGGCGCGCGGCGGCGCAGGAGTTGATCCGCTCCAAAATCAAAATCAAGAGTCTCAATTTCATGCGCGGCCGCACCTTTCTCAACAAATACGTCATCATCGACGAAGCGCAGAACCTCACCCCGAAGCAGATGAAAACCCTCATCACCCGCGCCGGTCCGGGAACCAAGCTGGTGTGCATGGGCAATATCGCGCAGATCGACACGCCGTATCTGACCGAGGGCAGCTCGGGCATGACCTACGTGGTCGACCGCTTCAAAGGCTGGCGGCACAGCGGCCACGTCACCCTGGCGCGGGGTGAGCGCAGCCGCCTGGCCGACTATGCCAGCGACGTGCTCTGAAGCCGCCACCGCCGTGCGGTCGCGGTGGATCAGAATTCGCGGGTCAGGTTCTCGAAGCGCGTCAGCGGCTTGAGGAAGGCCAGGTGCACCGTACCGATCGGGCCGTTGCGCTGCTTGCCGATGATGATCTCGGCCACGCCGGCGTCTTTGGAGTCTTTGTTGTAAACCTCGTCGCGGTAGATGAATAGGATGACATCGGCATCCTGCTCGATCGCGCCGGATTCGCGCAAATCGCTCATCACCGGACGCTTGTCGGTGCGCTTTTCCAGGTCGCGGTTGAGCTGCGACAGCGCGATCACCGGACAATGCAGTTCCTTGGCCAGCGCCTTGAGGGAGCGCGAGATTTCGGAGATTTCGGTGGCCCGGTTCTCACCGTCGCGCGACGACGACATGAGCTGCAGGTAATCGACCACGATCAGCCCCAGCCGCCCGCCGAACTGCCGTGCCAGACGCCGCGCGCGGGCGCGCAGTTCCAGCGGGTTGAGCGCCGGGGTTTCGTCGATGTGCATCTGGATGTCTTCCAGCCGCTCGATGGTCTCGGGCAACCGGGTCCATTCGTCCTCGGTGAGCTGGCCGGTGCGCAGATGGCTCTGGTCGATCCGCCCCATGGAGCCGACGACGCGCAGCACCAACTGCGACGCGCCCATTTCCATACTGAACACCGCCACCGGCAGCTGCTCGTTGAGCGCCACGTGCTCGGCGATGTTGAGCGAAAACGCGGTCTTGCCCATCGACGGCCGGCCGGCAACGATGATCAGATCTCCCGGCTGCAGCCCCGCGGTCATGCGGTCGAGGTCGGCAAACCCGGTAGGCACGCCGGTGGTGTCGGTGCCGCCGCGTTCGGCCAGTTCGCTCACCCGCTTGAGCAGATCGCCCAGCAGCCCTTTCATCGACTGGAACCCGGCCGCGGATTTGGCACCCTCTTCCGAAATGGCAAAGATGCGCGACTCGGCTTCGTCGAGAATCTGCTGCACCGCGCGCCCCTGCGGGTTGAGGGCGCTTTGCGCGATGTCGTCGCTGATGGTCACGAGCTGGCGCAGCACGGCGCGTTCGCGCACGATTTCGGCGTAGCGCCGGATGTTGGCGGCGCTGGGCACGCATTGCGCCAGTGAATTCAGGTAAGGCAGGCCGCCGCATTCTTCGTGCTTGCCGATCGATTGCAGCGCCTCCAGCACGGTGATGACGTCGGCCGGCTTGCCTAGGTTGATCAGGTCGGCGATGGCCTGGAAAATGGTGCGGTGCTCGTAGCGGTAGAACTGCGAGGCGACGAGCAAATCGGCGACTTTGTCGAACGCCTGGTTGTCGAGCAACAAGCCGCCGAGAACCGACTGTTCCGCCTCGATCGAGTGCGGTGGGGTGCGGATGGCGTCGAGGGCTTGATCGTGCATGGCAGTCGGAGGGGCGGCGGTCAGCGCCTGGGGCGCGGTGTCCAGCGGCATTGTGCCGCATGCGGCAAAAGGCGAAGACGACGGGCGAAGACGACGAGGGCCGCAGATGCGGCCCTCGTGCGTGCAAGATGCCAGGCGGCGCTTACATGGCCTCGGCTTTGACCTGCAGGGTCACTTCGGCAGTGACATCGGTATGCAGCGCGATCACCACGGGATGCTCGCCGGTGGTCTTGACATGGCCAGCGGGGAAGCGCACTTGCGACTTACTCACGTCGAAGCCCTGTTTGGCCAGCGCTTCGGCCACGTCGCTGTGCGTCACCGAGCCGAACAGACGGCCATCGACGCCGGCTTTCTGCACCATGGTCAGGACCAGGCCGTTGAGTTTTTCCCCGGCGGCCTGCGCAGCGGCGAGCTTGTCGGCGGCCTGTTTTTCCATTTCGGCGCGACGCGCCTCGAACTCGGCCAGGGCTGCGGCGGTGGCGCGACGCGCCATTTTTTTCGGGATCAGGTAATTGCGCGCGTAGCCGTCCTTGACCTTGACCACATCGCCCAGGTTACCGACGTTCAACACTTTTTCGAGAAGGATGATTTGCATGATGTCGCCCCTGGATTAGCCCTTGTGCAGATCGGTGTAGGGCAGCAGCGCGAGAAAACGCGCACGCTTGATCGCGGTGTTGAGCTGACGCTGGTAATGCGCGCTGGTGCCCGTCAGCCGCGCGGGGATGATGCGGGCATTTTCCGCGATTAGATCCTTGAGCGTGTCGACGTCTTTGTAGTCGATGCGCTCGACCTTGGCCACGGTAAAGCGGCAGAAGCGCTTGCGCTTGAACAGCGACGACTGCTGGTTGCGACGGGCGCGCTTGGGATCGTTTTTCTTGTCAAACTTGCGTGGTGGTGCCATGGTTAACCTCGATAAATTGTGTGACGTGCAGTTTCATCTGGCGCGAGCCGCGACGCGATGCACGTAGAAAACCGCTGACGTGCAGCACGGCTCCGGGTTTGACGCGGTGCATGTCGCGAGCGATGGTGCCGAACCCGACGCAGCTGATCTGCAGCTGCACTTCACAAGGCATGCCTGCCTCGGATTGGGTGGACTGATGCTGCAACACGAAGTCCAGCGCCTCGATTCCGGCCGGGGTGTAGCGCAACTCGCCACGCTCGGCCAAAACGCCCTGGAGATCGAGCCGGTTGCTCTGGCCGGTGTTCAGGCCGCGGACTCCTGCTGCGCTTTGCGCGCCTCTTCGCGCTCGACGTGTTTCATCATGACCGACGGTGCGGTTTCGGCCTTGTCCATTTTGACGATCAGGCTGCGCAGCACTGCATCGTTGAACTTGAAGCTGTGCTCGAGTTCGCGCAGCGTGTCCAGATCGCACTCGATGTTCAGGCAGGCGTAATGCGCCTTGGCGAGTTTCTGGATCGGATAGGCCAGTTGGCGGCGCCCCCAGTCCTCGACGCGGTGGATTTGCCCCGATTTGGCCGTCACCGCCGACTTGTAGCGCTCGATCATCGCGGGCACCTGCTCGCTTTGATCGGGGTGGAAAATCAACACAATTTCATAATGACGCATCGAAACTCCTTTGCATGCGGCAGCGCGCCTGCCGCTGTGGCAGGCCCACGCTTTCCTTGTGGATCAAAGCCGCCCGGGGCGTCAACACCGGTGCGGCAAGGAACTTTTCATTATACAGCAGCAACGGCAGGCGCCGCGTGCGCGGCCAGTTGCTGCCAAGTGGCGATGACCGTGTCCGGGTTGAGGGAAATCGACGAAATCCCCTGCTCCATCAGCCACTGCGCCAGATCCGGATGATCCGACGGCCCCTGACCGCAAATGCCGACGTATTTGCCTTCTGCACGGCAGGCGGCGATCGCCTGCGCCAGCAGCACCTTCACCGCCGGGTCGCGCTCGTCGAACGCCTGCGCCACCAGACCGGAATCGCGGTCCAGCCCGAGAGTGAGCTGGGTCAGGTCGTTCGAGCCGATGGAAAAACCGTCAAAATACTGCAGAAAGTCTTTGGCCAGCACGGCGTTGGACGGCACTTCGCACATCATGATCAGGCGCAGTCCGTTTTCTCCGCGCTTGAGTCCGTGCCTGCCCAGCAGTTCGACCACCCCTTTGGCTTCACCCAGGGTGCGCACGAACGGCACCATGATCTCGACGTTGTCCAGCCCCATCTGCTCGCGCACCCGCTTGAGCGCGGCGCATTCCATTTCGAAACTCTGCGCGAACTCGGCGGAGACGTAGCGCGACGCCCCGCGGAAGCCGAGCATCGGGTTTTCCTCGTCCGGTTCGTAGCGCGAGCCACCGATGAGCTTTTTGTACTCGTTCGATTTGAAATCGGACAGGCGCACGATCACCGGCTTGGGGTAGAACGCCGCGGCGATGGTCGCAATGCCCTCGGCGAGTTTGTCCACATAAAACGCCCGCGGGCTGACATGGCCGCGCGCCACGCTTTCCACGGCTTTTTTCAGATCGGCATCGACGTTCGGGTATTCGAGCACGGCGCGCGGATGCACGCCGATGTTGTTGTTGATGATGAACTCCAGCCGCGCCAGCCCAACGCCCTGGTTGGGGATTTGCGCAAAATCGAACGCCAGCGTCGGATTGCCGACGTTCATCATGATTTTGGTGGCCACCGGCGGCATCTCGCCGCGTTGCACCTCGCTGACTTCGGTTTCGAGCAAGCCGTCGTAAATCATGCCGGTGTCGCCCTGCGCACACGACACCGTCACCAGCATGCCGTCTTTGAGCACCTCGGTGGCGTTACCGCTGCCGACCACGGCGGGAATGCCGAGCTCGCGCGCGATGATCGCCGCATGGCAGGTGCGGCCGCCGCGGTTGGTCACGATGGCCGAGGCCTTTTTCATGATCGGCTCCCAGTTGGGGTCGGTCATGTCGGTCACCAGCACATCACCGGGCTGCACCCGATCCATTTCGGCGATCGAGTTCACCACGCGCACCGGGCCGGCGCCGATTTTTTGCCCGATGGCACGCCCGGTCACGAGCACTGTGCCCTTGCCCTTGAGGGTGTAGCGCTGCTCGGTGCGGCCGTGGCCATGCGACTTCACCGTTTCCGGCCGTGCCTGCAGGATGTAGAGATGACCGTCGATGCCATCCTTGCCCCATTCGATGTCCATCGGCCTGCCGTAATGCGCTTCGATGGTCAGGGCAAAACGGGCCAGCTCTTGCACTTCGTCGTCGCTCAGACAGTAGCGGTTGCGCAGTTCGGACGGGGTGTCGACGGTTTGCACCAGTTGCGCCGACCCCGGGGGCGCGAATTCCATGCGCACCAGCTTGGAGCCCAGGTTGCGCCGGATCACGGCCTGTTTGCCTGCACGCAGCGTCGGTTTGAACACATAGAACTCGTCGGGGTTGACCGCGCCCTGCACCACCGTCTCACCCAGGCCATACGACGCGGTGATGAACACCACGTCGGGAAAGCCCGATTCGGTGTCGAGGGTGAACATCACCCCGGACACCGCCTTGTCGCTGCGCACCATGCGCTGCACCCCGGCGGACAGGGCGACGTCGCTGTGCAGAAAGCCTTTGTGCACGCGGTAGGAAATGGCGCGGTCGTTGTAGAGCGAGGCGAACACGTGCTTGATTTTGTCGAGCACGCCATCGATGCCGCTGACGTTGAGATAGCTCTCCTGCTGCCCGGCGAACGACGCATCGGGCAGATCTTCCGCGGTGGCCGACGAGCGCACGGCGAACGAGGCCTCTGCGCTGCCGGCGGTCAACTCGGCATAGGCATCGCGGATGGCCTGCTCCAGTTCGGCGGGAAACGGTGTGTCGAGAACCCATTGGCGGATCTGTGCGCCGGTGCGCTCCAGCGCGCGCACGTCGTCGGTGTCGAGCGCATCGAGCGCGGCGTGGATGCGCTGATCCAGCCCGCCGGCACGCAGGAACTGGCGAAACGCATACGCCGTGGTGGCAAAGCCGCCGGGAACGCGCACCCCGCTGCCGGCGAGCTGGCTGATCATCTCACCGAGTGAAGCATTTTTGCCACCCACTTGATCAATATCGCTCATCCTCACGTCTTCTAGACGCAGTATGAGCTCTTTGCCGCTATGGGCCGTGTTTTGTTTGGTCATGATGCCAATCCTTCATAGAATGAAAAATCTGGGTCGGCGCCGCTTGTGGCAAAAAAGACATGTTTCGTTCGCGTTATATCGTCGATTTGCCCGGGCGCGCAGACAATGCAGTCCATTCTAGGTATACAACCCTGACAGATGGCCAACCGCTCGGTTTTTTTCGTCTCCGATGGCACCGGCATCGCCGCCGAGACCTTCGGTAACTCGGTGCTCGCGCAGTTCGACGTGCAGCCGCACCGCGTGCGTCTGCCCTTCGTCGACACCGTGGAAAAAGCGCTGCAGGCCGTCGAGCGCATCAACGACGCGGCACGCGTCGAAGGCAAGCAGCCCATCGTGTTCGTCA
Organism: Pseudomonadota bacterium; assembly: GCA_021799355.1. Lineage (GTDB taxonomy): Bacteria > Pseudomonadota > Gammaproteobacteria > Burkholderiales > Burkholderiaceae_C > Thiomonas. The sequence goes on along the minus strand of JAJZAQ010000029.1, from coordinate 14,235 downwards.
CCCTGGTCCACGCCGATGTGTTGCAGATCATCCAGGGCGCCAACGCGCTGGTGCTCGATTTGTTCAACAGCTTCGTGCAACCGCTGGAAGTGGCTTTCGGCGCCAAATCCAACCACCGCATCGGTCGCTTCTCCGATGCGGCGTACAGCCCGCAGTACCACAACCGCATCGACGCGATCAATTTTTCGCTGATGCACGACGACGGCCAGTCCACACGCAACCTCGCCGAGGCCGAAGTCATCCTGGTCGGGGTATCGCGCTGCGGCAAGACACCGACGTCGTTGTACCTGGCGATGCAGCACGGTGTGCGCGCGGCGAACTACCCGCTGATTCCCGACGATTTCGAGCGCATGCGTCTGCCCGATGCGCTCACCGGCCTGCGGCACAAGCTGTTCGGCCTGTCGATCAGCCCGGAGCGGCTGAGCGAAATCCGCACCGAGCGGCGTCCCGGCAGCCGCTACGCCGCGCTGGACAACTGCCGCTACGAAGTCAGCGAGGCGGAAAAGCTCATGCGCCGTGAAGGCATCCGCTGGCTGTCGTCGACCCACAAATCGATCGAGGAGATCGCCACCACCATCCTGCAACAAATCCGCCCCGACCGGCTCGAATACTGAAAAGGCCCCACCATGCGCGACCACGACAAAAACGCCTACCTGCTCGGTTTCGCCTCGACGCAGCAAAAACTCCCCGAGCGCGAGCAGCCGCTGCCGATCGATTTGACCCGGGTGCAGACTCCGCTGCTGGGCTTGATGGTCGATGCCGGCACCGACCTGTCGGGATCGCTGGCCGCCGACCGTCGGGTGCGCATTCTGCCGCTGACCATCCAATGGCCGGGAAAAACCGTGCTCGACAGGGGTACCGCCGAAATCCGCACCGTCTCACGCCAGCTCAGCCACGAGCGCATCCGCACAGCCGAAGTCAGTGCGCCCTCGGTACAGGCGCTGAGTTACCGCATGCACCCGAACCTGGCGCTGAACTTCGACCGCCTGCTGCTGCTGGCCACGCACCCGGCACTGATCCAGGCCAGCCAGAGCGTGCTGCGCATGCTGCACGAGCACGAGGATGAAATCAGCCTCCTGCGCCGCGAGCGCCAGCTCGATCCGCACTACGCTGCCGACGTGGTCGACACCCGTTCGCTACTCAGCGGCCCGGCGCTGCTCGTGCGTCTGCTCCTGGGCACGCCCGAGTGCCTGCTCGGCGACCTGCCCGCGCTGGCCCGCCGCGCCACCGAACTGGCGCAACACACCGAAGTCTGGCTCGCCCCCGGGCACCCGGGCGATCTGGCGCTGACCCTGGGGCGACTGGATCAGCCCGAGCTCTCCCCGTGGGTGCAGGGCTGCAGCCCGCGGCTGACGCAGATCATGTATCGCTATCCCGTGCTGTGCTGCAGGGCCGGACGCTTCGATCTGGTATCACGCACCAATAAATGGAAAACCGCCGCTGCCAGCGTGATCGAAGCGGCGGCACAGGCCATCGCCGCCGACCAGCTGCACTCGCCAGCGATCCAGATCAGCTACGACGGCAGCCTGCGCGAACTGCGCGAATGGCCGGAAATGCAGCGCCTCAAACAACTCGCCGCCGAGCGCGCGGTCAAACTGCACGTCACGCACATGAGCCTGGGCGGGCGGGTCTGGGCGTCTGCCGGGTCGCTGTCGCTGGCGCTGCTGCGCAAGCGCGGCTGAAGCGTGGATCAGCCGCCGGCTGGCGGTGAGGTCGCGAACTGCGACTGGCGCACGCCTTCGTACAGACAAATCGCCGCAGACGCCGCGACGTTGAGCGATTCGACGCCGTCGGCCTGCGGAATCCGCACCAGCGCCGAGCATTTGGCGATCAGCGCATCCGAAATCCCCTGCCCCTCGTTGCCGAAAATCCAGGTGACCGGCTGTCTGAGGTCGAGCTCGTACAACACGGTGTCGGCCTGCAGATGGGTGGCGTAAATCGGCCGTGGCACGATGTTGAGCACCTGCTCCCATGGCGGGTCTTCGAACACCGGAATGACGAAATGCGCGCCCATGGCCGCGCGCAGCACTTTGGGCGACCACAGCCCGGCGCAACCGCGCAGCAGATACACCGCGCCGCATCCGGCGGCCGCGGCGGTGCGCAGCATGGTGCCGACGTTGCCGGCGTCCTGCACCCGGTCGAGAATCAGCGCCGACCCCGGCTGCGGCCGGGGGGTTTTCGGCCGGGCGATGAGCATGCCCACCGGCGGGCCGTTTTCCACCGTCGAAATCCAGTTGAACAACGCCTGGTGCAGCACCACCGTCTGCGCCGTGCCCACGCGCTCGACCAGCGCGGCGATTTCCGGGTCGAGCAACCCGGTATCGGTGGTGACCAGCGGCTCGGCGGCGTGACCGGCTGACAGCGCCGCCTCGATGAGGTGGATGCCTTCGAGCCACACTTGACCGAGTTTGCGCACCGCCCCGGGCTCGGTGCCCAGGTGACGCAGGGTCTTGATCAACGGGTTCTCGGCCGAGGTGATGCGCTTCACGGCAACGCCATCCTTCAACGTGAGGCCGCGAGCAGGCGGCGGATCGGGGCGAAACTGCGGCGATGTGCCGCACAAGGCCCCAGTGTAAGCAAAGCCGCACGGTGCGCCGCGGTGCCGTAGCCGCTGTGGCGCTCAAAGCCGTAGCCGGGATATTGCCGCGCCAGGTCGGCCATCAGCCGGTCACGCCAGACTTTGGCCAGGATCGACGCCGCGCTGATCTGCGGGTGCAGCGCATCGCCGCCGACGACCGCCTGACACGGCATCGGCACCTGCGGCCGCTGGTTGCCGTCGACCAGCAGCAGGTCGATCGGGCAGCGCAGGCCGGCCACCGCGCGCTGCATCGCCAGCAGCGTGGCCTGCAGGATGTTGAGCCGGTCGATTTCTTCCACGCTGCTTTGCGCCACGCTCCAGCCCAGGCTGTTGGCGCGGATCTGTGCGGCGAGTTGCTCGCGGCGACGCGCGCTGAGCTGTTTGGAATCGGCCAGACCGGCGATCGGCCGCGCCGGGTCGAGCACGACGGCTGCGGCCACCACCGGCCCGGCCCAGGGGCCACGCCCGGCCTCGTCGCAACCGGCCACATGCTGCGGCAAACCGGCGCCGTCCAGGGCGAACAACGTCGCTTGCGTCATGCCCCGGCCATGTCGAGGATGACTTGCGACGCCAGCGCCGCGGTGTCGCGCCGCAGGGTCAGATGCAAGGCGGTGAAGCGCTCGTGCAAGTGTTGCTGCAGTGCGGCGTCATCGAGCAGCCGGCTGGCGGCGGCAGCCACGGTGTCGGCCGTGCAATCATGCTGGAGCAGTTCGGGAACCAGCCGCTGTCCGGCGAGAATGTTCGGCAGACCGACGTCGGGCAGATAATTTTTGCCCTGCATCAGCCGCCAGGACAGCGGCGACATGCGGTAACCGATGACCATCGGCCGCTTGAACAAGGCGCATTCGAGCGTGGCCGTGCCGCTGGCGACCAGGGCCAGATCGCAGGCCGCGAGCACGGCGTGCGATTGGCCGTCGATCAAGGTCAACGGCAAATCGGGGAAGGCGGCTGCCGCCTGCTGCACCAGGGGTTTGAGCGTGTCGTGCGCCAGCGGGACGACCACCGCATCGACCTGCCGGCGACGCACCAGCTGCTGCGCCGCGCCGAGAAACGCTGCGGTCAGGTGGCGCACCTCCGCGCGCCGGCTGCCGGGCAACACCGCCAGCATCCGCCCCGGCTCCGCCAGTCCCAGCGCCCGGCGCGCCGCGGCGCGGTCGGGTTCGAGCGCGATCACCTCGGCCAGCGGGTGGCCGATATACGTCGCCTTCACCCCGGTGCCGGCGTACAGCGCGGGCTCGAACGGAAACACGCACAGCATGTGATCGACCGCCTGGCGGATGAGGTCGATGCGCTCGCGCCGCCACGCCCAGATCGACGGGCTGACCATGTGCGCCACCGCGATCCCCGCCTGTCGCAGGCGGCGTTCGAGCTGCAGGTTGAAGTCCGGCGCATCGACGCCGACGAACACCGCCGGCGGCTCGGCCAGCAGCCGTTGGCGTAGCCGACGGCGGATCCACAGCAGTTCGGGCAGGCGGGCAAGCACGTCGGCGTAGCCGTTGACCGCCAGGCGCTCGCTCGGCCACCAGGCCTGCAAACCGGCAGCCTGCATCTGCGCCCCGCCGATGCCCGCCAGGCGCACGCCCGGGGCGCGCCCGCGGATGGCGCGCAGCACGTGCGCAGCCAGCACATCGCCCGATGCCTCCCCGGCGACAAAAGCCAGCAGCCGCGAAGTCATCGCCGCATCATGGCCGCCTCATGGCCGCATCATGGCCTCACCAGCCCGCGCCCGGGTGCGGCGACGAACCGCTGCAGCACGGCGAGCGCGTCTGCCGCCTCGGGTTTGTCCTCAGCCAGGTCTTGCAGCGCGCCGCGCGCCTGCTGCAGCGTCAGTCCCTGACGGTAGAGCAGGCGATACGCCGTGCGCAAGGCGTTGATCTGCCCGCCGCTGAACCCGCGCCGGCGCAGCCCCTCGGTGTTGATGCCATGCGGCCGCGCCGGGTTGCCGGCCACCAGGGTGTAGGGCGGGACGTCCTGCAAAATCACCGAGCTGATGCCGGTCATCACGTGCGCACCGATGCGCACGAACTGATGCACGCCGGTATAGCCGCCCAGCACCGCCCAGTCGCCGACGTGCACATGCCCGGCGAGCTGTGCGTTGTTGGCGAAAATGGTGTGGCTGCCCACCTGGCAGTCGTGCGCGATGTGCACATACGCCATGATCCAGTTGTCGTTGCCCACGCGGGTGACGCCGCCGTCCTGCACGGTGCCGATGTGCACGGTGCAGTATTCGCGGATGACGTTGCGGTCACCGATTTCCAACGCCGTGTCTTCGCCTTTGTACTTTTTGTCCTGCGGCTCGCCGCCGATGACACAAAACGGGTGCAGGCGGTTGTGTGCGCCCAGAGTGGTGCGCCCCTGGACGATGACATGCGCGCCGATGTGCGTGCCCGCTGCGATGCGCACGTGCGGGCCGATGTGCGCATACGGGCCGACTTCGACATCGGCGGCGAGTTCGGCGCGGGCGTCGACCTGCGCGGTGGGATGGATGTTGGCCATGCGGCTGTCAGGACACGCTGCGCTCGGTACACATCAGGTCGGCCTGCGCCACCACCCGGCCGTCGACCGAGGCTTCGGCGGTGAACTTGTAGATGCCGCGCAGGTTGCGCGTCATTTCGACGTACAGGTGCAGCTGATCGCCCGGCATGACCGGTTGTTTGAAACGCGCGTTGTCGATGCCCACGAGGTAATAGAGCGAGCCCTGGTCGGGCGTCTTGCCCACCGAGCCGAACGCCAGGATGCCCGACGCCTGCGCCAGCGCTTCGAGGATGAGCACGCCGGGCATGATCGGTTTTTGCGGAAAATGCCCGGTGAAAAACGGCTCGTTGACGGTGACGTTTTTGTACGCCTTGATGTACTTGCCATTGACCTGTTCGACCACGCGGTCGACCAGCAACATCGGGTAGCGGTGCGGCAGGAGCTGAAGAATCTGGGTGATGTCGTGCACGGGGGTCATGGCGATGGTGGAGTTTTCACAGAATCGAGTTGTCGTTCGAGCGCGCGCAGGCGTTCGCGCAGTTGGTAGAGCTGGCGCAGCGTGGCGGCGTTGCGCTCCCAGTTGGCATGGGTATCGAGCGGAAATGCGCCGGTGTACATCCCCGGCTGCAGCACCGAGCGCGACACCAGCGACATGCCACCGATGACCACGCCGTCGGCGATGCGCAAATGCCCGGCAATGCCCACACCGCCGCCGATGAAGCAATACGCGCCGATCTGCGCGCTGCCCGATACCCCGACGCACCCGGCCAGCGCGGTGTGCGCTCCGATGCGCACGTTGTGCGCGATTTGCACCAGGTTGTCGATTTTCACCCCGGTGCCGATTTCGGTGTTGTCCAACGCGCCGCGGTCGATGGTCGAATTCGCCCCAACCTCGACATCGTCGCCGAGCACGGCCACACCGACCTGGGCGATCTTCACCCCGGCACCCGTGGCATCGCGAGCGTAGCCGAAGCCATCGCTGCCGACCACCGCGCCCGGCTGCAACACGCAGCGTGCACCGAGTCGGCATCCCCAGCCGACGACGCTGCGCGGATGCAGCACGCTGTGCGCACCGATGAGCGCGCCACGGCCGACATGGCAGCCCGCACCGATGTGCACACCCTCGCCGATTTCCGCGCCCGCCTCGATCACCGCAAAGGCATCGATGCGCGCCTGCGCCGACACCCGGGCCGCCGGGTCGATGTGCGCCAGCGGGTGGCGCCCCGGCTCGAACGGCGGCTGGCCGAGCTGCCACAGCCACTGCGACAGGCGGGCGTAGTACAGGTAGGGATCCGCGGTATAAATCGCGTTGCCGGAAGCCGGCAGTTCGCCTTTGAGCGTCTCGGGCAGGATGACTGCGGCCGCGGCGGTACGCGCCAGTTGCGCGTGCAGGCGCGGCTGGCTGAGGAAGGTGATGTCGTCGCTACCGGCCGAGGCGATCGGGCGGATGCGCGCCACCGCCGTCTGCGGATTGCCGACCAGTTCGCCTCCGAGCCGGCTGACGATCTGTTCGAGCGTCAGCTTGTGCACCACGGCGCCAGGCATGAAGTCAGGCGCGATCACTTACCCGTCTGGGCGTCGAGCGCTTTGAGCACCTTGTCGGTGATGTCGATGCGCGGATTGACGTACACCGCATCCTGGAAAATGATGTCGTAGTGGTCTTTGAGCGCGATTTCACGCACCACTTTGTTCGCCTTGTCGAGCACCGTGGCCAGCGCCTCGTTGCGCCGGGCATTGAGGTCTTCGGAAAACTCGCGTTGTTTGCGCTGGAACTCACGGTTCATGTCGACCAGGTTCTGCTGCGCCTTGATGCGGTCGGCATCGGACATCACCGGGCCGTTCTTTTCCAGATTGTCGTTGGCCGCCTTGATTTTCGCCGCCATGTCCTGCAGCTCCTTGTCGCGCTTGGAAAACTCGGCTTCGAGCTTTTGCTGCGCGGCTTTGGCCAACGCCGAATCCTTGAGCACACGCTCGGTGTTGATGAAACCGATTTTCACCGGCGCGCTGGCGGCGACGGCGGACGCCGGGGCGACGGCCTGGGCCATGGCCGGAGCGCAGGCGAGCAAGGCCGTCGCGCACAGCGCGGCCAGAAGGGGACGAGACATGGTGTGAAGTTTCATGAAAAGACGCAGGAGTTTAGAACCCGGCTCCGACGGTGAACTGGAAGGTCTGAAGTTTATCCGTCGGCTGATGGCGGATCGGCTTGGCGATACTGAACTTCAACGGTCCGATGGGTGAAATCCAGGACACGCCGATGCCGATCGACGAGCGGATGTCGCTCAGACTGATTTTCTGGTTTTCCCCCCAGACATACCCGTTGTCATTGAACACCGACATGCGCAGCGAGCGGTCTGCCCCGGTGCCGGGGAAGGGGAACTGGTACTCGAAATCGGCCACCAGCAGCTTGCCGCCGCCCAGCGCGTTGCCCTGCGCATCCTGCGGGCCGAGCGAGCTTTGCTGGAAGCCACGCACCGTGCCGATGCCGCCAGCGTACAGATTCTTGAAAATCGGCAGCGGCCTGCCGCCCAGGCCGTGGGCATAGCCGATCAGGCCGTTGAACGCCAGATTGGTCGTGCGCGTGAGTTCGAGGTATTGCTGCAGCTGATACGTCACCCGGTCGTAACGCAGCGTGTCGAATGGACTGACCTCGAAACTCAGCCGCTGGTAGCGTCCAGAGGTGGGTACCAGCGCGCTGTTGCGGCTGTCGCGCTGCCAGCCGATGGTCAGCGGCACACCGCTGGAGGTTTTGCCGAACTGGTTGACGTAGGCGATGTACGAAGACGGCGCGCCGGGAGACAAGTCCAGGGTGTAGCGCTCGAACCCCGCACCGAAGAACACCCGATCGACCTCGGTGAACGGCACGCCGAACTGCAGGTTGAAGCCCGGGGTGACGATTTTGTAATTGTTGCCCTGGCTGGTGTAGGGCTGGATGGTGCGGTAGTAGGCGTTGACCGTGCGGCTGATGCCGTCTTCGGTGAAATAGGGGTTGGTGCTGGAAATCGACAGGGTGCGGTAGTAGCTGGACGTGTTGAAGTCCAGCGCGAGGTTGTTGCCGCTGCCGAAAATATTGTCCTGGCTGATGCCGGCGTTGAACGACAGCTTGTCCGCACTGGAAAAGCCCACGCCGAGCGACAGGCTGCCGGTGGGTTTTTCCTCGACGTTCATGTCGAGATCGACCTGGTCGTTCGTCCCTGGCACTTCGCGCGGCTGCAGCGTGACGTTTTTGAAATAGCCCAGGCGATCGACGCGGTCGCGCGACAGCTTGATGCGATCCGTGTCGTACCACGAGTCCTCGTACTGGCGGAACTCGCGGCGGATGACTTCGTCGCGGGTGCGGGTGTTGCCCGAGATGTCGATGCGGCGCACGTAAATCCGCTTGCCCGGATCGGCGGTGATGGTGAATGAAACCTGATCGGTCTGATGGTCGATCACCGGTTTGGCCTCGACCCGCGCAAAGGCATAGCCGTACACCCCGAACTGGTTGGCAATCGCCTTGACGCTGTCGTTGAGCGCCTGCGCGCTGTAGGTCTGCCCCGGCTTGAGCTTGACCAGGGCGCGGAATTCGTCGTCCTGCCCGAGGTAGTTGCCGGCGAGCTGGTAGCCCGAGACCGTGTACTTCGGTCCCTCGTGGATGTTCACCGTGATGTAGATGCCATCCTTGTCGGGCGACAGCGCCACCTGCGTGGATTCGATACGGAAATCGAGGTAGCCGCGATCCTGGTAATACGACCGCAGCGTCTCCAGATCGTTGTTGAGTTTGGCTTTGGAATACTGATCGTCCTTGGTGTACCAGCTCAGCCAGCCGGGCGTGCTCAGCGAAAACAGCCCGAGCAGCGTGCTTTCGCTGAACACCTTGTTGCCCACCACGCGGATCGAACGGATTTTGGCGATCTGCCCTTCGACCACGGTGAACAGCACGTTGACGCGGTTGCGCGGCAGGGGGGTGGTGGTGACGTTGACCTGCGTGTCGTAAAAGCCTTTGGCCAGGTATTGCTGCTTGAGCTCCTGCACCGCCTGGTCGACCAGCGCCTGATCGTAGGGCCGGGCTTCGGCCAGGCCGACCGAGGCCAGCGCGGTGGTCAGGGCCTTCTTGTCGAACTCCTTGGTGCCGGAGAATTCGACGCCGGCGATCGTCGGCCGCTCCTCGACCACGATGGTCACGACGTCGTTGTCGGTCTGGATGCGCACGTTTTTGAACAGCCCGGTGGCAAACAGGGCGCGGATGGCCGCGGCTCCACTCTCGGGCGTGTAACGCTCTCCGACGCGAAACGGCAGGTAGCTGAATACGGTACCGGGCTCGGTTCTCTGCAGCCCCTCGACGCGGATGTCTTTGATGGTGAACGACTCAGCCGCGTGCGCCTGCACGCCAGCGACCGCGATGACGAGCGCAGTCGCACCACGAAGTGCGGGAGAAAACCTCAAATTGACCTCGAGCTGGATTAGTGCATCTGCCCGAGCAAGCGGGCCAGATCGTTGTAGAGGGCGATGGCCATCATCATGGCGATGACCACCAGACCGCCTTGCTGCAGCCTTTGCTGCCAGCGCTGCGAGATGCTGCGCCGGGTCACCCCCTCCACTGCATAATACAGGAGATGCCCCCCGTCCAGAACGGGCAACGGCAGCAGGTTGAGCACCCCGAGACTGACGCTGACCACGGCGAGAAAACTCACATACGCCGCCCAGCCGAGTTCGGCGCTCTTGCCCGCGTAATCGGCGATCGTCACCGGCCCGCTGAGGTTTTGCAGCGAGGCCTGGCCGATGACCATGCGGCCGAGCGTCTTGAGCGTCAGCAGCGACAAGTCCCAGGTGCGACGCACACCGTCAGCCAGCGCCTGCGGCACCGGGTGTTCGACCTTGACCATCGGCACCTCACCGCCGAGCAGCGCCTCGATGCGCCACACCGGCTTGCCGTCCACCTCGACCGCCTTGGGCTGCAATGTCACGTCGAGCAGACGGCCATCGCGTCGCACCTGCAGTTGCAGCGGCCTGCCGCCGGACTGGCCGATGGCGCGCATCAGGGCGTCGGCCGAGTCCACCAGCCGGCCGTCGACGGCAACGACGCGGTCACCGGCGCGCAGGCCGGCTCGCTGCGCCGGACCACCGGCGACCACCTCGCGGATGTCCGCCGGCGGGCTTTGCAAGTGCAGGCCGAAGCGGCTGAGAAAACCCGACTCCTCCGCAGCCGACGCGCTGGACGAAAAATCCAGCGCGATCTGCCGCTGCGGCGCATCCGGCGCGGTTTGCACACGAAGCACGACGCGCTGCCCGTCCATCGCCGCGTTGAGCAGTTTCCAGCGCAGGTCGGTCCAGCTTTGCACCGGCTGCGCACTGCCATCGTCCGCCTCGATGGCCAGCACCCGCTCGCCACCGCGCACCCCGGCGGTGGCCGCGGCGGACTGCGCCGGCGGCGCGCCCAAAATGGCGACCGGCTCGCGCACGCCGGCCCAGGACACCAGCGCGAACAGCAGCACGGCCAGGAGCAGATTGGCGGCCGGCCCGGCGGCGACGATGGCCGCCCGTTTGGCCAGGCTCTGGCGGTTGAAGGCGCGTGGCAGTTCCGCCTCTGCCACCTCGCCTTCGCGCTCGTCGAGCATGCGCACGAAGCCACCGAGCGGGATGGCTGCCAGGACGAACTCGGTGCCGTCCGGCCCATGCGTCCAGCGCAGCAGGGGCTTGCCGAACCCGATGGAAAACCGCAGCACCTTGACCCCGCAAGCCACGGCCACGCGGTAGTGCCCGTACTCATGGATGGTGATGAGCACGCCCAGGGCGAAAGCGAACGCCAGCAGGGTGATGAGCAGGTTCATGGTGTCGGTTCCCACAAAAAATCGCGCCGCCGGCTCCCGCGCATCCGGCTTGACCCGACAGGCGAGCGCGGCACCCGCGGCTCAGACGGACAACTGCGCCACGCGCTGCCGCGCCTGCTGCCGGGTCTGCCGGTCGAGCTCGACCAGCGCCTCCAGCGAACCGCATGCGCTGCATTGTGCACTGGCGAGCGAATCGGCGTTGATGCGGTGGATATCGGTGAAGCGGATGCGCCGCTGCAAAAACGCATCGACGGCGACCTCGTTGGCGGCGTTGAGCACGGCGCAGGCCCCGGCGGGCATGCGCAGCGCATCGAACGCCAGGGCGAGCCCGGGAAAACGCTGCGCGTCGGGCTGTTCGAAGTCCAGCCGGCCGACGCGCGCCAGGTCCAGCCAGGGCGCGCCCGAGGCGATGCGCTGCGGGTAAGCCAGCCCGTAGGCGATGGGGGTGCGCATATCCGGCTGGCCGAGCTGCGCCAGCACCGAGCCGTCGCGGTACGCCACCATGGAATGCACGATGCTTTGCGGGTGGATGAGCACCTCGATCTGCTCCGGGCGCATGCCAAACAGATAGTGCGCCTCGATGACTTCGAGCGCCTTGTTCATCATGGTGGCGGAGTCCACGGAAATTTTCGCCCCCATGCTCCAGTTCGGGTGGGCGCAGGCTTCCTGCGGCGTCACTGCGTGCAAGGTTTGCGCCGGGCGCTGGCGGAACGGCCCTCCTGAGGCGGTGAGCACGATGTTGCGCACATCGGCCTGCCAGCGGCTGCGGTCGGCGGGCAGGCTTTGCAGAATCGCGCTGTGCTCGCTGTCGATCGGGATGAGTTCGCCACCGCCCTGCTGCAGCGCCTGCAGCAGCAAATCGCCGGCGACGACCAGCGACTCCTTGTTCGCCAACAGCAGCCGCTTGCCCGCGCGCGCCGCGGCCAGGCTGGCAGCCAGACCTGCGGCGCCGACGATGGCCGCCATGACCAGATCGACCTGCGGCGCCGCCGCCACCTGCTCCAGCGCCTGCGCGCCGCTGAGCACTTCGGTGGCACACCCCGCAGCGCGCAGCCGCTGCTGCAGCGTCTGCGCCGCGACGGCATCGCCGAGCACGGCATAGGCCGGGGCAAACTCCACACATTGTTCGAACAGCTTGTCGGCGTTGCGGTGTGCCGCCAGCGCAAAGACCGTGAACCGTTCGCGGTGCAGCCGCAGCACCGCCAAGGTGTTGGTGCCGATCGACCCGGTCGAGCCGAGCACGGTGATGGTTTTCATAATGCCAGCAGGAACAGCGCCAGGGGCAGCACGGGAAGCAAGGCGTCGATGCGGTCGAGCACACCGCCGTGCCCGGGCAGCAGCGTGCCGCTGTCTTTCACCCCGGCAGCGCGCTTGAGCAACGATTCGAACAGGTCGCCGCAAATGGCAAATACCAGCAGGGCGACGACGCCGACGGCCAGGCCCGGCCAGCCGAACTGCCCCTCCAGGCGGGAAAAATAATTCGGTTTCCACGCCGGCAGCAAGGCGCACAGCGCGGCGTAGAGCAAGGTCGCGGCCAGCGCAGCCCAGGCGCCGGCGCGGGTTTTTCCCGGGCTGATGCGCGGCGCGAGCTTGCTGCGCCCCCACGCCCGTCCGCCGAAGTACGCGGCGATGTCCGCGGCCCACACCAGGGCGAGCAGCGACAGCATGAACACCGCGCCCTGCACCCGCAGCGCCACCAGCGCCAGCCAGGCAGCGGCCATCAGCACCACGCCGAGCGCCGCCAGCGCCGGTGGCTGACGCAGCCATGGCGGCAATTGCGCCCGCGGCAGGCTCACGGCCAGCAACAGCAGCCACACCACGCTGCTGGCGGCCCAAAAGCCCGGCATCGCCGCGGGCAACTGCCAGCCGTGCTGCTGCAACCACCACAACGACATCACCGCGAGCGCGGCCCAGGCCATCGCCCAGAACCCGGCCGTGCGCGGCTGCGCATACCCGGCCAGCCGCGCCCATTCGCCGACGCCGACAGCGCAAAACACCAGGGCGAGAGCGGAAAACGGCAGCGGGTCGGCCCACAGCAGCGTGGGCAGCAGCAAAGCCAGCAGCACCACGGCGGTGAGGACGCGCTGTCTGAGCATGGCGACGGTGCAGACGATGAATCAGGCCGTCAATCAGGCCGCCGCGCGGGTTTTGCCGTCAGGCACGCCGCCGAAACGGCGCTGGCGCTGGGCAAAATCGGCCAGGGCGGCGTCGAACGCCTCGGCGTTGAAATCCGGCCAGAGCAGATCGGTGAAGTACAGCTCGGTGTAGGCCAGCTGCCACAGCAGGAAATTGCTGATGCGGTGCTCGCCGCCCGTGCGGATGAGCAGGTCGGGGTCGGGGCAGTGCGCCAGCGCCAGATGCTGCGCCAGCGTCTCGGTGGTGATCTCCTGGCCGCTGCCGGCCACCGCCTGCGCCGCCTGCACCACGTCCCAGCGGCCGCCGTAGTTGAGCGCGACGTTGAGCACCAGCCGGGTGTTGTCGCGGGTGAGCGCCTGCGCCTGCGCGATCAGCCCGCGCATCTCGGCGGAAAACGCCGTCAGATCGCCCACGACGTGCAATTGCACCCCCTGCCGTGCCAGCTCCGGCGCTTCGCGCTCCAGGGCCTTGACGAACAAATCCATCAGCGTTTGCACCTCCTCGGCTGGGCGCGACCAGTTCTCCGAGGAAAACGCAAACACCGTGAGATAGGGAACGCCGATCTCGGCGCAATGCCGCACCAGCCGCTTGAGCGCATCCACACCAAATTTATGTCCGGAGGTGCGCGGCAGAAAACGCCGCTGCGCCCAGCGGCCGTTGCCGTCCATCACCACCGCGACGTGACGCGGGAGGGTCTGGGGCTGGCGACGATCGGCGGATTTTTTGCTCATGCCAAATGCATGCGAATGGGGGAGGAAGGACTGCCCGCCTGCTGCAGCGCGCCGGGCCCATTGGCCGGCAGGGCCAGCGCCGCGACCCGTTGCCGCGCCGGCAGGCGCTGCAGCCGGCGGGCGCTCAAACGGCCATGATCTCGGTTTCTTTCTGCGCCAGCAGTTTGTCGATTTCGGCGATGTAGCGGTCGGTCAGTTTCTGCACCTCGTCCTGCGCGCGCCGGTCTTCATCCTCGGAAATTTCCTTGGCTTTGAGCAGGTCTTTGAAACTTTGGTTCGCATCGCGGCGCAGATTGCGCACAGCCACCCGGGCCGTCTCGCCTTCCTGCTTGATGACTTTGACCAGCTCACGCCGGCGCTCCTCGGTCAGCGGCGGCATGGGCACGCGGATGATGTCCCCCTGCGTTTGCGGGTTGAGCCCCAGGTCGGATTCGCGAATGGCCTTTTCCACCGCCTGCACCATTTTCTTTTCCCAAGGCTGCACGCTGATGGTACGGGAATCGAGCAG
>JAJZAQ010000028.1 GCA_021799355.1 Pseudomonadota bacterium | reverse complement strand
ATGGCCTGGCCGTCGACCTTGGCGGCGGCATTCTCCCTGCTCTGAAAACTGCTGTAGCCCTGGATGCCGAACAACACAAACGACGGAAAAACCAGCAAGAACAGCACGATTTGCATCAATTTGCTGTGTTTGCGTATGGATTCGAGCATGGTGGGTGGTCAGGGGTGGAAGCGATGCGCCGCATCGCCTGGCCTGTCATCCGTGTGCGTTGCTTGCACCGGCGGCACGCGGCGAAGAGCAAAACGGGGGAGACGGGTAACCGGTGGTGGGTGCTGACGGGTTCGAACCGCCGACCTACGCCTTGTAAGGGCGCCGCTCTACCAACTGAGCTAAGCACCCGGTCGTTGTACGCCCTGGCATCGGCGGCGGTTTGTGTGCAGCGATGCCGCGGGCGGTGGCAGTGATCTGTGAGTGATTTCTCGATGATTACTTGATGGCGTCTTTCAGACCTTTTCCGGGACGGAATTTGGGGATCTTGGCCGCCTTGATTTTGATGGCAGCGCCGGTGCGCGGGTTGCGCCCGGTGCGCGCTGCACGCTTGGTCACGGCGAAGGTGCCAAAGCCGATCAACGACACGCTGTCGCCCTTTTTCAGCGTGCGGCGCACGGCGTCGATCATGGCATCGAGCGCCCGGGCGGCCTGCGCCTTGTTGAGTTCTGCGGTGTTGGCGATGTGTTCGATGAGTTCGGCCTTGTTCACTTGTGTCCCTCTCTCTGGTCAGGATGCGTGCGCCTGCGTCGTGGCGATGCGCTAAAAAAATCACCTGCCCGGCGGGAGGTGATCGGCTGATGCATCTCGATTAGAACGGCGGCGATTTCGCTCTGTCAACGTTGAAAGACCCGGTATTCTAGCCGCCAGTCTGGCGCACGCGGCGCCGGACTGGTGCGCGTCAGATGCATTGCGCAACCGCCCGGCCCAGGTCGGTCGTGCGCGCCGTGCCGCCAAGGTCGGGGGTGCGTGGCGCGCCGCTGGCCGGGTCGAGCACGGTTTCAATGGCATGCAGTATCGCGTCGTGCGCCTGGCGGTGACCGAGAAAATCGAGCATGAGCGCTGCGCTCCAGATTTGCGCGATCGGGTTGGCGATGCCTTTGCCGGCAATGTCCGGCGCAGAGCCGTGTACCGGCTCGAACAACGACGGAAAGCGCCGTTCGGGGTTGAGATTGGCCGACGGTGCAATGCCGATGGTGCCGCAGCACGCCGGCCCGAGGTCGGACAAAATGTCGCCGAACAGGTTGCTCGCCACGACCACGTCGAAGCGCTGCGGTTGCTGCACGAAATGCGCAGCCAGAATGTCGATGTGGAACTGTTCGCAGCGCACGTCGGGAAACTCCGCGGCGACCGCCCGCACCCGCTCGTCCCAGAACGGCATGGTGATGGAAATGCCGTTGGATTTGGTTGCCGAGGTGAGATGCTTGCGTGGCCTGCTGCGCGCCAGGGCGAAGGCATAGCGCAGCACCCGGTCGACGCCGACGCGGCTCATCACTGTGTCCTGGATGACCACTTCGCGCTCGGTGCCGGCGTACATCCGTCCGCCGATACTGGAGTATTCGCCCTCGGTGTTTTCGCGCACGATCAGCATGTCGATTTCGCCCGCGGCGTAGGCACGGCCGTCGCGCTTGACCAATGGCGAGCGCACTCCGGGCATCAACCGCGCCGGGCGCAGGTTGACATACTGGTCAAACTCCCGACGGAACTGCAGGAGCGACCCCCAGAGCGACACATGATCGGGAACGGTCTGCGGCCAGCCGACCGCGCCGAAAAAAATCGCGTCGTGCCCACCGATGCGCTGTTTCCAGTCGTCGGGCAGCATTTTGCCGTGGCGCTGGTAATACGCGCACGAGGCGAAGTCGAAATGGTCGAACTGCAGAGGCAGATCGAACCGCCGCATCGCCGCATCGAGCACCCGCAGACCTTCGGGGACGACCTCCTGGCCGATGCCGTCGCCGGCGATGACGGCGATGCGTTGCGGGGAGGCGAACGATGTTGCAGACATGCTTGCTCAGGACGAACGAGGTCAAGGGGTGGATGGCGCTGCCGTGACCGCGACCACGCCGACGGCCAGGCTGGCGAGATTCATTCCAGCTTCAGCCCGGTGAGCGCGATGCGGAAGTAGTACAGCATCGACCAGAGGGTCAGAACGGCGGCCAGCCAGATCAGCCACTGGCCGACGACCATGGTATCGAACAGCCCGAACAACACGCCACCGTAGAGCAGAAAGGGGATGGCCACCATCTGCACCGCGGTTTTGACCTTGCCGATGTAACTCACCGCGACGCGGCGCGACTGGCCGATTTGCGCCATCCATTCGCGCAATGCCGAAATGGCGATTTCCCGGCCGATGATGATCAGCGCCACCAGCGCGTCGATCCGCCCGAGTTGCAGCAAGATGAGCAGCGCCGCCGAGACCATGAGCTTGTCGGCCACGGGGTCGAGAAACGCGCCGAACGACGAGGTTTGGTTCCACTTGCGCGCCAGATAGCCGTCGAGCCAGTCGGTGACCGCGCTGAGCACGAACAGCACGGTGGCCGTGAGGTTGCGTTCGGGCACGGTCAACCAGTCTGCCGGCAAAAAAAACACGCCCACCACCAGAGGGATGGCGGCCACGCGTGCCCAGGTGAGCAGAGTCGGCAGATTGATCGCACGCAAAGACATGAGGGGCAGCAGGCAAATGCAGGATCCAAAGGCAGAACGGCACGTGTGTTGGCGACCGCCGCACCTGGTCTATGCTTGCGTGCCGGCCGTCAGTCGCCGCTGACGGCATGATAGGGGCAGTGCCAAATCCTTTTTTCTCCGTCACACCCGATGAACGCCAACTGGTTTGCCGCGCATGTCGATTTGCTGCTCTACATCTATGGTGGCATCGCCATTGCTGCAGTCGTCTGGACGCTTTGGCGGGTGCGCAGGCGCAAACGCGACGCAGCGCGGCACCCGCGGGCCGGTTCACGTCTGGATTGAGGCCGCAGACTGCGGCACGTCAACCCAGGCGATCAGCCCGCCGCCTTCGCGCGGCTGCAACCCGATCGGCCAGCCGTGTTGTTGCGCCAGTTGCCGCGCAATCGCCAACCCCAGTCCCGAGCCGGCGCCCTGCCCCGGCGTGCGCGCCACATCCAGCCGGGTGAACGGCTCGAACACGGTGTCGATTTGTCCGGCGGGAATGCCAGGGCCACGGTCGAGCACGGCGATGCGCACCCACCCCGGCTGGGGCGCTGCCGTGGCCCGCAACTCGACCGACCCTGGCGCGTAGCGCACGGCATTGGCGAGGAAGTTGTCGACCACGCGCTGCAGTGCCGCCGTATCGGCCCAGGCGTGCAGATCGGCGGGACAGTCGACGTGCAGCATGGTGGCCTGCGCCCGCGCCCAGTCCGCGTGGGTGTGTTGCCGTTGTTGCAGCCAGGGCAACAGCACGATGTCCTGCGGCGCCTGCGCCTGCAGGCCGCGCGCCAGCTGCAGCACGTCGCCGATCAGCCGGTCCATTGCCTGCACATCGCGCTCGATCTGATCCAGCCGCTCTGGCGTGGGCTGCATGCGCTGCAGCTCCAGCGCAAGACGGATGCGCGCCAGCGGTGTGCGCAGGTCATGCGACACCCCGGCGAGCAAAGTGGTGCGGGCCTGCAGCAGAGCGTCGATACGCCCGGCCATCTGGTTGAAATGCGCCGCCAGACTGACGAGTTCCCTCGGTCCGGCCAAAGTCAGACGCTGTGGCGTGTTGCCTTGTGCCAGCGTTGCCGCCGCCTGTTCCATGGCGACGACCGGCCGGGAGATGCGCTGGGCCCACCACAGCGCAAGCCAGGCCGCCAGCGGCAGCGTGAGCAACAGCCCCCAGAGCAACGCGCGCAGCGGCTGAGTCTGAATCCGGCTGTGATCCACGCCCACGCCGATCTGCTGACCGCCGGCGGGAATGCTGGTCCACAGCCAAACGTGACCCTGGGCGTCGGTCTGCCGCTGGAAGTACACGGCGTGGCCGATCCGCTGCAGCAGCGCCTGTTCGAGATAGGCGATGTAAAAACCGTGGATCAGCCCGGTGTCGGGCGGTGGTGACAGGCCGGGCTGCAGGCGCAGGCGGTAATGGGCCTGCAGCTCGCGTTCAAACGCCGGGCGTGTCTGCGGCGGCAATTCGGCCCAGGTCTGCGCCGACAACACCATCAGCCCGGCCAGATCCTGCGCCGAGCGCTGCGCCATCGGCTGCAGGACGAACAGCAGGGCCACTGCGGCGAACTCCAGCTCCAGCAGCAGCACCAGAAGCACCATGGCCCGTACCGTCTGCTGCCGCAGCGTCGGCGCACGGCGCGGCGCTGTTCCAGCCGGGTGGGGAGACGACGGCATCGCAGCGACCCGTTCACCCCGCACTCAGGCCTGCGCTCCGGCGGGGTTGAACAAATAACCCTGGCCGCGAATGGTGCGGACATACACCGGATGCGCCGGGTCGGGCTCGATTTTGCGGCGCAGGCGCGTGACACGGACATCGATGCTGCGATCGAACGCATCGCGCTCATAGCCCTTGAGCCAGTCGATCAGCTGGTCGCGGCTGAGCACACGGTTGGGATGCTGCGCCATGACGTGCAGCAGCGTGAACTCGGCCACGCTCAGCCCGACATCCTGCCCGTCGCGCAGCAGGCGCATGGCCGCCGTGTCCAGGGCATAAGGGCCAAAGCGCAGCATGGTCGCTGCCGGCTCCGTGGGGAAAAGCGGTGACGGCGCGCTGGCTGCCGCCTGCGCGCGGCGCAACAAAGCCCGCAGCCGTGCGAGCAGCTCGCGCGGGCTGAACGGTTTGGGCAGGTAGTCATCCGCGCCGACTTCCAGACCGACCACGCGGTCGATCTCGTCGCCGCGTGCCGACAACATCAGGATGGGCACATCGCTGTGCCGGCGCAGTTCGCGCGCCAGAGTCAGGCCGTCCTCTGCAGGCAACATCAGGTCGAGGATGATGGCCTGCGGCATGGCATGCGCCAGGCTGGCACGCATGGCGTCGCCGTGTGCCGCCAGGTCCACGGCATAGCCGTTGGCCGACAGGTAATCGCGCAGCATGCTGCGCAGATCCGGGTCGTCGTCGACGACCAGGATGCGGGTGGGCGGGGTGGACGTGTCCATGCGCGAGAGTCTAGGGCCTGGAGGCCTTGGATGCGCACTGGCGGGCGACGAGCGGCACGACCGCCGATGTCCGGCGAGGTGAAACACAATGAAACGCCATGACACGCACGGAAACGCACCGCCACGTGCAGGACACGCGCAGGCAACTCGGGCGAATGAACATGACCTCATCGACCACGACCGCCGTTTGCTTCTTTCCGTCATGTCGCTGCGATCTGCCGTTTCCGTTTGCGTCGCCTGGTCGGCAGGCTTTGTGCTGAACACTCTGGCCGTCGGCCTGGTGGGGGCGCAGCAGGCCTCGCAGCAGACCCATTTGGGCGCGGGCGCGCTGTACGAAGCGTCGCGTCAGGTGGCTGCCGAGCAGGCGCGGCGGGCGGAAACGGATGCCATCGCGCAGGCCAGACGCTCGCTGCCACCGGTCGCTGCAGGGCCCGATCCGCTGCCACCCGGCCTGCCGGGCGTCAGCGGGCTGAGGTCAGGACTGCGCGACGACCCGCCATTCGGCACGGGGTATGAAAAGCGCATGGCGCGTGCGGCGGCAGCCGCGGGCCTGGCCGTGGGCTCGCCGTCGCGCCCTGCGGTGGCAGGCGCCGCGGCAGGAGGCGCGGGGGCTGCCGCGCATGCCGGCGGGCAAGGCGGGCGTGGTCGACGGTAATCCGATTTGTCCAACTCAGGGAGTTCATCATGAAATCGCTTCGTTTTTCCCGTTTTTTGGTTGCCACCGCGGCAATGGCTGCAGCCGGCGTCGCCTGTGCTGCGGGCATGGGCGCAGGCGGCATGGGTGCAGGCATGGGGGGCGGCCCGGCCGCTGTTGGCGGCAGCGGCCTGCTGCAGCAGCATCAGTACCAGCATCGGCACATGCAGCACAACGATGGCGCGGCACAAGGCGGCCAGGGACAGACGCTGCGGCAGCGCGATCAGCAGCGTCTGCAGGATCCGGCGCAAAGCCAGACCAACCCCGCCGCCGGCGGCAACTGATCGGGGAGGCTGCAGACCATGCGACGTCGAACCCTCTTGCGCGCCCTGACCGGCGCCATGACAGGCGCCGCCTTGCTGGCGCTGGGTGGATGCGGCGGCGGTGGTGACACCACCACCGCCACGGCTGCCACGACGGGCAGCAGCACAGCGTCGACCACGAGTGTTTCCGCCTTCAGCACGCAGCTCGCCTCCCTGCCCGCCTCGCCGCTGTCGACCGAGGAAGCCAACGCGCTGCTGTTCATGCGGGAAGAGGAAAAGCTCGCCCGCGATGTCTACCTGCTGCTTGGCACTCAGTGGGGGCAGAAAGTCTTCAGCAACATCGCCGCCAGCGAGCAGCAACACATGGACGCCGTGGCGCTGCTACTCACCCGCTACGCACTGCCCGACCCGGCGGCGGGCATGGCGGCGGGAACGTTCAGCTCCGCCGAATTGCAGCAACTGTTCAATGCCTTGACGGCGCAGGGCCAGGCGTCGTTGGTCGCCGCTCTGACGGTCGGCGCGACCATCGAAGACCTGGACATCAAGGATTTGCAGACCCGGTTGGCACAAACCGACAATGCCGACGTGCAACTTGTGTTCAACGAGCTGATGAAGGGGTCGCGCAACCATCTGCGTGCCTTCATCGGTCAACTGAGCACTCTGGGAGTTGGCTACACCCCGCAGTACATCAGTCAGGCGGAGTTTGACGCCATCGTCGGCAGCCCGATGGAGACGGGCAGTCTGTAAATGTAAACGTCACGGACGCCGTGCGCACGGGCAGCCAGACACGTCCGGCTGCCCGCGCGGCTTTTTTATTTGCCGGGCTTGATGTCGGCGAAATACATCGCGATCTGGTCGATGTCGGAGTCGCTCAGCGGCTTGACCATCGGCCCCATGATGGGGTTGGGCCGCGAGCCGTCGCGGAACTGCTTGAGCGTTTGCACCAGGTAGTCTTTGTTCTGCCCGGCCAGGTTCGGATAGTTGGGCAGAATGGCTTTGCCGTCGGCACCATGGCAGGAAAAGCACACGCCGAATTTGGCGTTGAGCGCAGCGCTGGGGGCCGCATGGGCCGCGAAAGTGGTCAAACCGAGGACGATGCCCGTGGTCAATGTCGAGACGAGATGGCGTTTGATCATGATGAAACGGTGAATTCGGTCAGAAAAAATCGCGCCGCACGCCGGGCGGCGGCGCGGTGAGGATCGCGTCAGGCAGCGATGTTGCGCACGTAAGCCCAGACGCCGATGGCGAAAAACACGGCTAGCCAGGTGAAATTGATGAACACGGCCGTGCTGCCCAGGCGGGAGACGGCGCCGTCGGCGGTGTAGAGTCCTTTGACCTTGCCCGCTTTCCACAGCATGGTCGAGTAAAACGCCACCAGCGAGCCGCCGACGCCGATGAAGGTGGCGAAAAACCAGACCACGGCACCCCACTCGACATGCGGCTTGGATGCCAGGTCGTAGTGGAACGGTGCCAGATACGCCACGCGCAAGGCCTCGCGGTCGACCGAGACGATCAGCGCCAGCAGGGCGTAAAACGCCATTGCCGCATAGGCCTGCAGCGCCGAGCCGCCGACCGGCACCTGCCGGGCGTACAACGCCACGCCGACGATGAGCAGCGCGGTCAGCCAGAACAGCGGCTGGGCAAACACGTGCATGGCTGAGGGCAGGCCATACGCCCAGAGCACGCCGGTGAGGAGTTGCAGCGCCACGCCCCAGTACGTCGTTTTCACGCCGATGCGGTGCGCCAGGTCGAGGTAGTCGGCAGAAACATCGCTGCGGGCACGGAAATACCGCGCATAGCCAAGCAGAAACACCCCGGTCATGGTCAGCGACATGACCATGAAAAACGCGAACCGCGGCAGTTCAAAGGCGTGAATCCCCGTTCCGTTCATTACCGGAATGCCCTGTGGCGCGTACCACTGCATCCACTTTTGCGGAAACAGGCCCTGGTAGGACAGCACGTGCATGATGAAGCCATCGAAGACCAGGATGCACAGAGCCACGGTCGCCCACCAGACGGTGGCGTCCTTCGCCTGCGCGGCATGCGCCACGTCGTGGTTCTTGAAATAGAACACGAACCACAGCGTGTAGCCGATACCCAGGGAAAAAATGAAAAAAATTACCCAGAACGCCGACAGCAGATTGCTGGTGTACCAGGACGGGTCGTAAATCGTCTGGGTGAACAGCAGCGGCGCCACGCCCAGCACGATGGCCATCGACACGGCGACCTTGGCCACACCGGTCATCGCCACGGACAACTGTGCCCACCCGGGGTGATGCCGGCGCATGAAGGCGATGATGGCCAGCAGCGCCGTGCCCAGTGCGAGGTTGACGAACGCAATGTGAAACGCCCAGGTCAGGACGTTGAGATACTGGAACAGCCAGGCGGGAGCCGGCAGGCCGGCCGGATCCTGCAAGGCGTGCAGCATGGCGGAAACGGAAGTGTGATCCATGTGTCAGTCCTTGGTCTTGGTGGTTTGCCCTGCGGCGGCTTGCGCCACGGCGGTGTGCTGCGGCGCGGCAGCGGGTGCGCGCGCGATCAAACGGCCTTCGGCGTCGACCGTTCCGGCGTTGACCGCGGCGAGAAACGTCGCCAGCGCCAGCTGCTCATTTGCAGGCAGGTCGATTTTGGGCATGTACGGCACGGAGCCATGCGCCAGAGGCCCGGCGAGGAAGCCCTGGATCATCGCCACGTCGGTCGTGCCGTGCAGCAGTTGGGGCAGCGGGCGCAGCGGGCCGTCGCGGTTGATCGAGTGGCAGTTCGAGCAGGCCATGACGGCCAGCAGGCGGCCGGCCTGCATCTGGTTTTGCGGCGTGATGACGCGCAAATCGGCGGGAACGAAAGCCGCCGTTTTCAGCAGGCCGTCCTTGGCGATGATCGGCACTTCGTCCTGAATGCCCAGCCCGGGGACGTCACGGCCGATGATCTGGTTGGAGTACATGTATTGACCGGCGACCCAGGGTTTGCGCAGGCTTTCCCGCGTGCGCTCTTCCGGCCAGATGCCGGCGATCAGCAACACCGCCACCATGCCGACCGCCAGCGGGACGCGCAGGGCCTGCGGTTTGAGGTAAACCCAGAGCAGATAGGCGCCGATGAGCAGCGAGGTCGCCGCCAGCGGAATGAACGTGGTGATGCGAAAGTCGATATAGCCGAACCAGTGCGGCAAGCGGTCTTTGAGGATGACCAGCGCGTTGGGCGGCAGGGTGGCTACGTACCACATGAACGCCAGCGCGCCGCCGATCAGTCCGGTCAGCCCCAGTTTGGCAACCGTTTGCCCGACGTCCTTGCGCAGCGGGTCCCCCTTGGGAATGGCGGCGATGATGATGCTGCCGACCACGGCCGCCGAGGTGAGCATGAGAAAGCCGCGGTCTGCCAGCTGGGCCGCAAAGTTCAGGTTGTAAAAGGCGTCGAATACCGACCCGGTGAGGTACCACCGATCGCTGCCCGGCCACATCATGAACGACAGGATGCCGATGATCAGCACCAGCGTGGCCACCGAGCTGACGACGAACGTCCAGGTGATCTTCAGGTGGGTGCGCGGGTCGATCTTGCCGATGGTGTAGACCAGCGCGTAAACGCCGATGACCTCGACGGTGAAAAACACCCATTCGGTCGCCCAGACCCAGACGAAATTGTGGATCAACGCGGAGATGCCACGCGGGCTGGCGACCGTCACCGAATACCAGATACCCGGGCCGGTGACCGAGCCCCAGATGTAGGAGAACACCAGCAGGAACATGCCGTACTTTTTGATGTACTGCATGATCTGCGGCTTGTTTTCCCGCACCGCTCGGGTTTCGAGCAAGGCGAAGAGGATCGCTGCGCCCACCGAGGTGTTGGACGCCAGCACGTGGATCGTGCCGATGATGCCCATCACCCAGGCGGTGCCGATTTGCGGCACGTACCACGTAGGGTATATGCCTAACAGTTCCGACATAAAAACTCCTTCAAGCAGTGTGTTGACTGGATTGCGGTCTTGGGGCCGCTGGACGGTTCGCCCCATATCCGTGATCAGTATTCGCTGATATGGGTCAGTCAGCAAGATGGCAAATCGCCGCTGGGTAAACCCTGATGGCGTTTGGACAAACGCCATCCGGATCGCCGCTGCTGCGCGCCCATCCGGGATGACCTGCGGCAAATCTGGGGTCAGCCGCGACCGGACGATAGCCTATGCCGGTTCGGGCGCGGCGTTTCGTCGCGGCAAACATCGGCTTTGATCTATGTCAAATGTAACTTCATCCTTCTCGGTGCCCGGATATCGCATGTTTCTCGACGAAAACCTCAGTCGATGCGCAAGGTGCAGCGAATTGCCGCGGCGATGGCCGGGTTTGGCATGGATCAAAAAATGTCTGTCACGTATGGTTACATTTGCGCATTTCATCTGCGCAGTTTGCGCCATCGAAGGAGAACCCATGCGTACATCGAGTCGTACCCCCTGCCGGCGGCGCCTGCTGCTGGGCGCGTTGATGGTCACGGTCGCCGTGGCGGGCTGGACGGGAACAGCCCGTGCGGACAGTCCGGCTTACGCGCTGGCCGAACCAGTCGTTGCCCTGGTGCCGGTGATCAAACAGCATGAGAAGGAACTCAAGCTCGACGCCCGGCAGCAGGAGGAGTTTGCCCAGTGGCTGAAAACCGCACCGGCCAAGCCGCAAGGCAGCGGAAGACGAACTGGCCCAAACCCGGCTCAAGCTGCGGGAGGCGCTGCTCAGCGGCATGGGTGACACCGCTGAGCGGCAGGCGCTGATCGCCGACATCGGCCGGCAGGAAGCTGCGCTGGTGGCGATGCGGGCGACCTGCGTCGATCGCATGCGCGCGCTGCTCGACGCGCGGCAGTTCGAGCAGGCCGTGGCGCTGTATCGCGCGTCGCTGCAGACCAGGGCGCAGACGGCGAACTGAAGAACCGCGCTCAATCTGTCGCTTGTCCCGCTGTCGACGCGCAGCCCGCCGGGTGGCAAGGCCCGTGCCCTCCGCCGCGCCGGTCAGCAGGGCCAGCATCCGGCCCGGGGCGAGCGCGGCTGCGGCAGGTCAGTGCAGCGCGGCGTAAATGGCGCGGGCGAGCTCGCGCGAAATGCCCTCGACGGTCATCAGTTCGTCTTCACTGGCGGCTTCCACTCCGCGGATGCCACCGAACCGCGCCAGCAGCCTGGCGCGGCGTTTCGGGCCGATGCCGGCGATGTCCTCCAGCCGTGAGCCGCCGGTGCGCACTCTGGCGCGTGCCGCACGCATGCCGGTGATGGCAAAACGGTGCGCCTCGTCGCGGATCTGCGCCACCAGCATCAATGCGGCGCTGTCGGCAGGCAGCGTGACCTTGGGGCGGCCATCGGCGAAAACCAGTTCCTCCAGGCCGACCTTGCGCCCGGCGCCTTTTTCCACGCCGACGATCACGCCGATGTCCAGGCCGAGTTCGGTGAACACCTCGCGCGCCATCGCCACCTGCCCGCGCCCGCCATCGACCAGCACGACATCGGGCAGGCGTGCCGTGGCGGTGGCCGTCGCTTCGGCGGCGTGTTCCGCCGCCAGATGGTCGATGACGTCGGGGTGGCGGGCTTCGGCCACCCGTTGGTAACGCCGCATCAGCACCTGACGCATGGCGGCGTAATCGTCCCCCGGCGTGATGTTCTGGATGCGGTAACGCCGGTATTGCGCCGGCTGCATGGCGTGATCGGCGTACACCACGCAAGAGGCCTGCGTGGCCTCGCCCGCGGTGTGACTGACGTCGAAACATTCCACCCGCAGGTGCTCGGCCTGTTCGGCGTCCAGGCCCAGAGTCTGGGCCAGCGCCAGGCTGCGTTCGCGTTGCACGCCCTCTTCGGCCAACAGCCGCGCCAGCGCGATGTGCGCACCGTTGCGCGCCATGTCCAGCCAGTCCCGGCGTTGACCCCGCGGCTGGGTGATGTGCTGCAGGCGGCGCCCGGCGTGTTCGGCCAGCGCATCGAGCAGATCGGCGTCGATCGCCTCGGCGCAGATGAGTACGGGCGGCGGTGCCATCTGCAGGTAATGCTGCGCAATGAATGCCTGCAGCACGTTCTGCGCAGCGCTGCGCGGTGGCTGATCGTCGGCCGCATCGTCCTGCACCAGTTCGAGCGCGTTCTGCACCTGGCTGGGAAAATACGCCCGGTCGCCGAGATGACGGCCACCGCGCACCATCGCCAGGTTGACGCAGGCGCGCCCGCCGCCCAGAGCCACGGCGAGAATGTCGGCGTCTTCGCTGCTTCCCACCTCCATGCTCTGCTGCTGCAGCACCGCCGACAGCGCGGCGATCTGATCGCGCAGGACTGCGGCTTCCTCGAAACGCAGCGCGTCGGACAGCGACTGCATCTGCACCTGCAGTTCGCCCATGACCACGGCGTGATCGCCACGCAGAAAACGCACGGCATGATCGACGTCGCGGGCGTAGTCTTCCCGGCTGATCGCGCCGACGCAGGGCGCGGTGCAGCGATGGATCTGATGCAGCAGACAGGGTCGGCTGCGGTTGACGAACACCGTGTCTTCGCAGGTGCGCAGCCGGAACACCTTTTGCAGCACGGCGATGCTTTCCTTGACCGACCAGGCATTCGGGTACGGGCCGAAATACTGTTGCCTGCGATCGGTGGCGCCGCGGTAATACGCCACCCGCGGAAACGGGTGCGCCGTGGTGATCTGCAAATAGGGATACGACTTGTCGTCACGAAACAGGATGTTGTAGCGCGGCTGCTGGGTCTTGATCAGGTTGTTTTCGAGCAGCAGCGCTTCGGCTTCGGTGCGCGTGACGGTCGTGTCGAGGCGGGCGATGCGCGAGACCATCAGGCCGATGCGGGTGCCGCCGTGGTCTTTCTGGAAGTAGCTGCTCACCCGCTTGCGCAAGTCACGCGCCTTGCCGACATACAGCAGCGTGCCGTCGGCGGCGTAGTAGCGGTAGACCCCGGGCAGGTGCGGCAGCGCGGCCACCTGGGCGAGCAATGCGGCGCTGGGTCCGGCGTCGGACGGTTGTGACGTGGACATGGTCGTCAGGCGCAACGTTGCAGGGCGCGCTCGAACACGGCGCGAAACATCGGGGCGGTCAGGCGCCCCGTGTTCTGGTTGTAGCGGCTGCAGTGATAGCTGTCGATGAGGGTGTAGGCGCCGATCTGGTGCTCGGCGGCGTGGGCGAAGCGCGCGGCGCCGGGGCGCCGGCCGAGGGCGAGCAGGACGGCGTCGTGCGCCACCCTGCCCAGCGCGACGATGACGCGCAACCGCGGCATGGCCGCGATCTCCGCCGCGAGGTAACGGTTGCACTCGCGGATTTCGGCAGGCAGCGGCTTGTTTTGCGGCGGCAGGCATTTGACCGCGTTGCTGATGCGGCAGCCGCGCAGTTGCAGGCCATCGTCGCGGTGCAGCGTGTCCGGGGCATCGTCGATGCGCACCGGTTCGGGCCGCCACGCCAGTCCCAGTGCGCTGAGCGTGCCGTAGAGCAAGGGGCCGGCGCCGTCTCCGGTGAATGCCCTGCCGGAGGCATTCGCCCCCTTGAGACCGGGGGCCAGGCCGGCGATGAGCAGCGGCGCATCCAGCGGGCCGAATGGCGGCACCGGCGCGCAGGCAAACTGCGGATGCGCCTGTTTGACTTGGTGTAAAAATGCCGCCAGGCGCGGGCACGAACGACACTGCGCGTCATAAAAAAAACTGGAGGTCGGTGCGGCGTCACCCGGCAGCATGATGAATGTCCAATTGCGGTGGGATGTGTTTTGCCACGTCGTCGACAATCTCGGCGACATCGGCGTGAGCTGGCGTCTGGCGCGGCAACTCGCCGCCGAGCACCAGCAACAGGTGCGATTATTCCTCGACGATTTCAAGGCGTTTGCCCACATCTGCCCGCAGGTCGACCTGCGCGCGGCGCAACAAACCCTTGCCGGGGTGCAGATTGTGCCCTGGGCCAGTCAGCAGCAGGCCACCCCCGGAGACGTGGTGATCGAGATGTTCGGCTGCCGCCTGGCCGACGCCTTCATCGCGCAGATCGCCAGGGCACCGGTGCAGCCGGTGTGGATCAACCTCGAACATCTCAGCGCCGAACCCTGGGTCGACCTGCACCACCTTAAGCCGTCGCCGCAGCCCGGCGGAGTGATGAAGTTTTTTTACTTTCCAGGGTTCACCGACAAAACCGGCGGATTGCTGCGCGAGGCCGATCTGATCCGGCGCCGTGACGACTGGCAGATGCAGCCGTCGGCACGCCGCATCGCCATGCGCACCCTCGGACTGCCGCCGCCGCCGGAGCACGCGCTGACCGTGCTGCTGTTCAGTTACGCCCGGCAGCGTCTCGACGGCTGGCTGCACACCATGGCGTCGTCGGAGCGCCCGGTGGCGCTGTGGGTCTGCCCGGGGCCGGTGATGACGGCGATCAACGCCTGGCTGGACATGCAGTTGCAGATCGGACAGATCACCAGCCGCGGCAGTCTGACGCTCTACGCCCTGCCCTATGTGCCGCAGGAGCGTTTCGACGAGCTGCTGTGGGCGGCGGACGTGTGCATCGTCCGCGGCGAGGACTCGTTCGTGCGCGCGCAGTGGGCGGCCAAACCGTTCGTCTGGCACATCTACCCGCAGGAAGACAGTGCGCATGACCGCAAGCTCGACGCGTTCCTCGACCGCTACCTCGACGGCACCGACAGCGCGCTGCGCGACACGGTGATCCATTTCTGGACGGCGTGGAACCGCGGTCTGGACCTGTCGCCGGCGTGGATCGATTGGGTCGACGGCTTGCCCGCGCTGCAGCGTCACGCGCAGCACTGGGCCCGCCGCCTGCAAGGCCGCACCGACCTGGCCAGCCAGCTCGTTGCCGACGTGCGCCATTTGGCCGACACCCGGCCCAGTTTGACGGCCACCCGGTAGAATCACAACGATCTGGATTCCTCCTTTACTTCTCTCGATTCAATGAAGCTCGCTCAAGAAATTCGCGCCGGTAACGTCATCATGGTGGGTGACAACCCGATGGTGGTGCAAAAAACCGAATACAGCCGTGGGGGCCGCAATGCCGCCACGGTCAAAATGAAACTGAAAAACCTGCTGACCAGCGGCGGCACCGAAGTGGTGTACAAGGCAGACGACAAAATCGACGCCGTCACCCTCGACCGCAAGGAATGCACCTATTCGTACTTTGCCGACCCCATGTACGTGTTCATGGATGCCGACTACAACCAGTACGAGGTCGAAAAAGACAATATGGGCGACAGCCTGAACTACCTCGAAGACGGCATGGCCGTCGAGGTGGTGTTCTATGACGGCAAGGCGATTTCGGTCGAAATGCCGACCACCGTGGTGCGCGAGGTCGTCTACACCGAACCGGCGATCAAGGGCGACACCTCGGGCAAGGTGCTCAAACCCGCGCGGCTGGCCACCGGCTTTGAAGTCCCCGTGCCGATTTTCGTCGCCACCGGCGACAAAATCGAAATCGACACCCGCACGGGCGAATACCGCAGCCGGGTGTAATCCCGGCCGACGCTGGCGTGCTGGCGTGGTAGCCGCCGCGCAGGCAGCCAGACCCGCCGCCTGCAAGCCGCCCTTATCGGCGGCTTTTTTGTGCCCGGGAATTCCGTTGGGCGGTCAGCGCAGCGCCGCAGCCTGCTGCGCCAGGGTGTGGATCGTTGCCCAGTCTTGCGCCATCAGCGCCGCTTCGGGCACCAGCCAGGAACCACCGACACAGGCCACGTTGGGTAGCGCCAGATACTCTGCGGCGTTGGCCGGGCTGATTCCGCCCGTCGGGCAGAACACCAATTGCGGTAAAGGGCCGTACAGCGACCTGAGCAACGCCCGGCCGCCGACGGCTTCGGCGGGAAACAGCTTCAGCGCCGTGAAGCCGGCGTCGCGCGCCATCATCGCCTCGCTCACCGTGGACACGCCCGGAATGAACGTCTGGCCGGCGGCGGCACGGAGCAATGGCGGCGTCGCGCCGGGGCTGACGCCAAACTGTGCGCCGGCGTCCTGCGCGCGCTGCCAGTCGTCGGCGTCGAGCACGGTGCCGGCGCCGACGCAGATCTGCGGCAGCGCATCGCGGATGCGGCGGATCGCCTGCAGCGCCGCGGGAGTGCGCAGCGTCACTTCGAGCGTGCGCATACCGCCGGCGAGCAGGGCCTGCGCCAGATCGACGGCCAGGCCGGCATCGGCGATGACGATGACCGGCAGGACCGGCCCGCGGCGCAAGACCTCGACGGCGGTCAGCCCCACCCCACTCATGGCTCGTCTCCCGTCCATGCCGTCGATCCCATCCAATCGGGATGGCCGAAGCTCATCGCTCCCTGTTCGGCACCGCCGACATGCTGACGGAAGGCGCCGAACAACTCGCGGCCGACGCCGTACTGATGCCGCCGCAGGTCGATGCGCTGCACTGGCCGCGACTGCCACTCCTCAGCCGGCACATCGGCGTTGACCTGCCCGGTGTTGCCATCCAGGACGATGCGGTCGCCGTCGCGCACCTTCGCCAGCGGTCCGCCGTGCGCTGCCTCCGGTGTCATGTGGATCGCCGACGGCACCTTGCCCGACGCGCCGGACATGCGCCCGTCGGTCACCAGGCCGACCTTGAAGCCGCGGTCCTGCAGCACGCCCAACGCGGGCATGAGTTTGTGCAACTCGGGCATGCCGTTGGCCGCAGGCCCCTGGAAGCGGATGACGGCGATGAAGTCGCGGTCGAGTTCGCCGCGCTTGAACGCCGCAAGCAAATCGTCCTGATCGTCGAACACCACGGCAGGCGCGCTGACCACGCGGTGCTCCGGCTTGACCGCCGAAATCTTGATAATGCCGCGTCCAAGGTTGCCACGCAGGAGTTTCAGCCCGCCGTCGGGGGCGAACGGTGCGCTCAGCGGACGCAGGATGTCCAGATCGAGCGACTCGGCGGCGGCGTCGCGCCAGACCAGCTCTGCTCCGTCGAGCACCGGCTGCCGGGTGTAGCGCGCAAGCCCCGGCCCGGCAACCGTCTGCACGTCGGCGTGCACCAGCCCGGCGGCGAGCAGCTCGCGGATGACGAAGGCCATGCCGCCTGCGGCCTGGAACTGGTTGACGTCGGCCGCGCCGTTGGGGTACAGGCGGGTGAGCGTGGGCACGACCTTGGAGATGTCGTCGAAATCGGTCCAGTCGATGTCGATCCCCGCGGCGCGGGCGATGGCCACGAGGTGGATGGTGTGGTTGGTCGATCCGCCGGTACACAACAGCCCGACGATACCGTTGACGATGGTGCGCTCGTCGACCAGTTCACCCACCGGCGTGTACTCCGGCCCTTCGGCGCTGATGGCCACGGCGCGGGTGGCGGCGGCGCGGGTCAGCGCCTCGCGCAGCGGCGTGCCGGGGTGGACGAAGGCAGCGCCCGGCAGGTGCAGGCCCATGATTTCCATCAACATCTGATTGGAGTTGGCCGTGCCGTAAAAAGTGCACGTGCCGGGGCCGTGGTACGACTGCATTTCCGCGGCGAGCAGCTGCTCGCGCCCTACCTTGCCTTCGGTGTAGAGCGCGCGGATGCGCGCCTTTTCGTCGTTGGCCATGCCGCTGGTCATCGGCCCTGCGGGAACGAAAATCCCCGGCAGGTGACCGAAGGTCAACGCCGCGATGAGCAGTCCGGGAACGATTTTGTCGCACACCCCGAGGTACAGCGCGGCATCGAACATCTGGTGGCTGAGCGCCACTGCCGCGGCCATGGCGATGACATCGCGAGAAAACAGGGACAGCTCCATTCCCGCCTGCCCCTGCGTCACGCCATCGCACATCGCCGGCACGCCGCCGGCGAACTGCGCCGTCGCGCCGGCGGCCAGCGCCGCCTCCTTGATCCACGGCGGGAAGGCGCCCAGCGGCTGGTGTGCCGACAGCATGTCGTTGTACGCCGACACGATCGCCAGATTGGGGCGCGACTGCGGCGCGGTCTGCTGCAGCCAGATCTTGGCCGTGTCCGGCGCGGCGGCAATCGCATGCGCCAGATTGGTGCATGACAACTGGCTGCGCTGCACCTTGGTGCCGCGTGCAGCGCGCACACGCTGCAGATACGCGCTGCGGCGCGGCTGGCTGCGCGCGACGATGCGCTGCGTCACGGCGTCGATGACGGGGTGCAGGCGGGAGGCGGAGGACGTCATGGCAACTCGGCGGGGCGGGACATGCGGCAAGGATATTGCTTCGCGAGCAACATCACCATCATGTCACGCAACTTTCATACCGTTGCGCCAAATCGCAGCGCGACTTCAGAATGATTTGTGATTTCCATCAATTTCCGAACATTGCGACACACGGCGCCATGCAGCCGCGATGCCGTCTCCTTACACTCGAACCATGTCCATCACGTCTGTCCCCTCCCGTGCTTCGGCCGATGCGTCCCCTACCCCTGCGTTCGACATGGTGCTGTTCGGCGGCACCGGTGACCTGGCGATGCGCAAGCTGCTGCCCGCGCTGTTCCAGGCGCATGTCGCCGGCAGCCTGCACCCGCAGGGGCGCATCGTCGCGCTGGGACGGCGCGACTGGCGCACCGAAGACTATCTGGCGCAAGTGCAGGCCGAATCCGGCCCGCACCTCAAGGCCGATTTCAGCAGCCCGCAGTGGGCCGGGTTTGCCGCCCGTCTGACCTACCTCAAACTCGACGCCAGCCAGGCGGCGGACTTCGACGCCCTGGCGGCGCTGCTGGGCACCACGGCGTCGCGCGTCACGGTGTGCTACCTCGCCACCGCGCCGTCGCTGTTCGAGCCGATCTGCACCCAGCTCGCCCGTGTCGGCCTGAACCACCCCGGGGTGCGTGTGGTGCTGGAAAAACCCCTCGGTCACGACGTGGAGTCGTCCGAGAGCATCAACGCCGCCGTTGCCCGCTCGTTTGCCGAAAGCCAGCTCTACCGCATCGACCATTACCTCGGCAAGGAGTCGGTGCAGAACCTCATGGCCATCCGTTTCGGCAACGTGCTGTTCGAGCCGCTGTGGCGCCGCGAGTGGGTGGACAACGTGCAGATCACCATTGCCGAGGACATCGGCGTCGAAGGCCGCGGCGAGTTTTACGACAAGACCGGCGCGCTGCGCGACATGGTGCAAAACCATTTGCTGCAACTGCTGTGCATGGTGGCGATGGAGCCGCCGGCCAGTCTGCAGGCCGACGCCATCCGCGACGAAAAACTCAAGGTGCTCAAGGCGCTCAGGCCGTTTGCCGAAGCCGACGTCGCGGCCAAAACCGTGCGCGGCCAGTATCGCGCCGGTGCCGTCGATGGCAAGCCGGTGATCGGCTATCTGCAGGAGGCCGACATCGCCGCTGACAGCCGCACCGAAACCTTCGTCGCGCTCAAGGCCGAGATCATCAACTGGCGCTGGGCCGGTGTGCCGTTTTTTTTGCGCACGGGCAAGCGCATGCCGGAACGGCTGGCGGAAATCGTCATCAGTTTCCGCGCGGTGCCGCTGTCGCTGTTCGGTGGCCCCGCCGGGCTGCAGGGAGCCAACCGCCTGGTCATCCGCCTGCAGCCGGAAGAAAGCATCAGCCTGCATTTCCTGTCCAAGGAGCCTGGCGACGGCATGCGGCTGCATCCGACCCAGCTCGACCTGGACGTCGAGGCCACCGCGCGCAAACGCCGCGCCGACGCCTATGAGCGCCTGCTGCTCGACGTCATCCGCGGCGAACTCGGCCTGTTCATGCGCCGTGACGAGCTCGACGCCGCGTGGCGCTGGGTCGAACCCATCCTCGAATGCTGGCGGCGCAGCGGCGAAGCGCCCAAACCGTACACCGCGGGCACCTGGGGGCCGGCGGCGTCCAGCGCCCTGCTGTCACGCGACGGCGCTGCGTGGCACGAGGAGATCTGAGCCGTGTTGCACGTCTGTGCCAGTGCGCAGGAGCAGACCGACCGGCTGTGCGACGCCGTCTGCGCCGCGCTGCGCGCCGACCTGGCGGCAGACGGCCATGCCCTGCTCGTCGTCTCCGGCGGACGCTCGCCGGCGACGCTGTTCGACGCGCTCGCCGCTGCGCCGCTGGACTGGTCGCGGGTGACCGTGACACTGGCCGATGAGCGCGTCGTGCCTGCCGACCATGCCGACAGCAACGCCGCGCTGGTGCGCGCGCATATGCTGCGCGGCGCGGCAGCGTCGGCACGCTTTCTTCCCCTGGTCGAAGACCCGGCTGATCCGCAGCGCTGCGCCGTGCGCGCTGCGGCGCAGTGGCGGGCGCTGGCGCAACCGCCCAGCGTCATCGTGCTCGGCATGGGCGAGGACGGCCATACGGCGTCGCTGTTTCCCGGCGCCGCCGGGTTGCCTGCCGCGCTCGACCCGGGCTGTGCCGACGCGTATGTGCTCATTTCCCCACCGGCGGCACCGTATCCGCGCATCAGCCTGAGCCTGGCGGCAATCCTGCAGGCGCGCCGCCTGCTGCTGTCGATCGCCGGGCACGCCAAGCGCACGGTATTCGAGCAGGCCAGCGAGCCGCCGCCGCGGGCACAATGGCCCATCAGCTTTGTCATTCAGCAAACCCGGGTACCGTTCGATGCGTTTTGGACCGCCTGAGACGTTTCCGCGTCTGCTCGCCGACATCGGCGGCACGCACGCCCGCTTTGCGCTGCAGACGGCGCAGGGCATCGGCGCGGCGCGGGTGCTGTCGTGCGCCGATTACCCGACCGTGGCGGACGCGCTGCGCCACGTGCTGGCCGGCTGGGGCGCGCCGACGGTGCGTTATGCAGCCCTGGCCGTGGCCACCGCGGTCGATGGCGACCGCGTGCGGCTGACCAACCACCCCTGGGAATTCTCCCGCGACGCGCTGCGCCGGGACTTCGGCTGGACGCTGCTGCACGTGCTCAACGATTTCACCGCGCTGGCGCTGGCGCTGCCGACGCTACCGCCCGATGGGCTGCGACAGATCGGTGGGCAGACGGCGGTGCCGTCGGCTCCTGCCGGCGTCCTTGGCCCGGGCACCGGTCTGGGGGTGTCGGCGCTGATCCCCGTTCCCGGCGGCGCGGCCGTGCCACTGGCTGGAGAAGGCGGGCACGTGAGCTTTTCTCCGGCCGACGGGCAGGAAGTCGCCCTGTGGGAGTTTGCTCATGCGCGTCATGGCCATGTGTCGGCCGAGCGCCTGCTCAGCGGCGCGGGGCTGCAACTCCTGCACGAGTGGCTCGGTGCGCCGCCATCGCCGGCGCTGTCACCCGCGGACATCACCGCGCGGGCGCTGCAGGGCACCGACGCCCGCTGCGTCCAGGCAGTCGAGCGCTTTTGCCTGTTGCTGGGCACGGTCGCGGCCAATCTGGCGCTGACGCTCGGCGCGCGCGGCGGGATTTATCTCGGCGGCGGCATCGTCCCCAGGCTGGGCGCGCTGTTCGTGCGCTCGGGGTTCCGCCGGCGGTTCGAGGACAAGGGCCGGTTTTCCGCGTATCTGGCGCGCATTCCGGTCTTTGTCATCGACCAGCCGCACGCCGCCCTCGGCGGTGTGGCGGCGGCGTTGCAACACGCCATCGACACTTCGCGCAGCCCATGAGCCCATCGTCCCCTGCCCCGTTCCGCCTGCCGCGCAGCAGCGGCGTCCTGCTCCACCTCACGAGTCTGCCCGGGCCGCACGGCAGCGGCGATCTCGGCGCCGATGCCTATCACTTCGTCGACTGGCTGCAGGCCGCCGGGCAATCGCTGTGGCAGTTCCTGCCGCTGGGCGGCATCGGCCTGGGGCACTCGCCCTACATGAGCACGTCGGCGTTCGCCGGTAACGTGTTGCTGATCGATCTGGCCGAGCTGCACCGCCGTGGCTGGCTCGACGCCGACGATCTGCTGCCCGAGCCGGGCCTGAGCGACGGCGTGGTGGATTTCGACCGGGTCATCCCGTTTCGCCTGCAGCGGCTGCAGCGTGCGGCGCAGCGCTTCGCCACGCAGGCCAGCGCCGCCGAACGCGCCGAGTTGCAGGCGTTTTGCGCCGGGCAAGCCGCCTGGCTCGACGATTACGCCCTGTTCATGGCGCTGTCGGAACACGCCGGCGGCGCACCGTGGATGCACTGGCCGGCGCCACTGGCGCAGCGCCAGCCGCAGGCGCTGGCACAGGCGCGCGAGCAGCACGCGCAGCGCATCGCCTTCTGGACTTTCGCCCAATGGTGTTTTTTCCGCCAGTGGGCGGCGTTGCGCGCGTATGCCCACAGCCGCAACGTCCGGCTGGTGGGCGACATGCCGATTTTTCTGTCGCTCGACAGCGCCGACGTCTGGGCCCGTCCCGACTTGTTTCAGCTCGACGCCGACGGCCAGCCGACGGTGGTCGCCGGTGTGCCGCCGGACTATTTCTCCGCCACCGGGCAGCGCTGGGGCAACCCGCTGTACCGCTGGCAGGCGCATGCCGACGAGGGGTTTGCCTGGTGGATCGCGCGGCTGCGCGCCACGCTTGCGCTGGTTGATGTGGTGCGCATCGACCACTTCCGCGGCTTCGACAGCTGCTGGGAAATTCCGGCGCACCACACCACGGCGATTCACGGCCGCTGGGCACCCTCCCCCGGGCAGGCCTTGTTCGACGCCGTGACCGCGGCTCTCGGGCCGCTGCCCATCATTGCCGAAGATTTGGGCATCATCACGCCGGACGTCACCGCTCTGCGTCAGCGCTACGGTTTTCCGGGGATGCGCGTGCTGCAATTCGCCTGGGGGCAGGACGATGGCGGCAGCAACGTCTACCTGCCGCACCATCACACCGCCGACAGCGTGGTGTACACCGGCACGCACGACAACGACACCACGGTCGGCTGGTGGCACGGCGCGCCCGAACCCGTGCGCGATCACCTGCGGCGCTACCTGGCCTGCGACGGCGGCGACATCGCCTGGACGCTGATGCGCGCGGCCAGCGCCAGCGTCGCCGGCCTGGCCATCCACCCGATGCAGGACGTGCTGCGGCTCGACGGCAGTCACCGCCTGAACACTCCCGGAACCACGACTGGCAACTGGCGCTGGCGCTTCTCCTGGGAACAGGTGCACCCCGGGCATGCTGCCGGCCTGCTCGAATTCGGCCGTCTGTACGACCGTCTGCCCCGCTGAAAACCCCGTCCACCATGCTGACGCCGCACGATATCGACGCCCTGGCCGCAGGCCGCCATCCCGACCCGTTTGCCGTGCTCGGCATGCACCGGCGCAACGCCGCGCTGTGGGTCAACGCCGTGCTGCCCGGCGCGCTGGCGGTGCAGGTGATCGACCGCGGCAGTGGCCGCTGCGTCGGCGCGCTGGTGCGGCAGGGCGAGACTCCGGTGTTCAGCGCGTCGCTGCCCGGGACCGACGCCGCCTTCGATTACCTGCTGCGCGTGACCTGGCCGCCGCTGCGCGCCGGGGATGCGCCGTGGGTGCAGGACGTCGAAGATCCGTACCGCTTCCCGCTGGTCCTGGGCGAAACCGACGCCTGGCTGCTGGCCGAGGGCACGCACCTGCGCCCCTACGAGTGCCTGGGGGCGCATCCGGGCGAGATGCTCGGCGTTGCCGGCACGCGCTTTGCCGTGTGGGCACCCAACGCCGCCAGCGTGTCGGTGATCGGTGATTTCAACCACTGGGACCCGCGCCGCTTCCCCATGCGGCTGCGCCGCGAGTGCGGCGTGTGGGAACTGTTCGTGCCGCACGTGGGCAAGGGGGCGCTGTACAAATTCGACATCCTCACCCGGCAGGGCGAGCGGCTGCAAAAAGCCGACCCGATGGCGTTCGCCGCCGAACTGCGTCCGGCCACGGCCAGCCGCGTGCAGGGCCTGCCGCCACTGCAGCCGCCGTGGCCGGGCATGGCGCGGGCCAACGCCTTCGACGCGCCGATCAGCATCTACGAGGTGCATCTTGGCTCCTGGCGCAAGCACGATGGCTGGCGCTGGCTGAGCTACCGCGAGCTGGCCGACACCCTCGTGCCGTATGCCCGCGACCAGGGATTCACCCATCTGGAACTGTTGCCGGTCAGCGAGCACCCGTTCGACGGCTCCTGGGGTTACCAGCCCATCGGGCTGTATGCGCCGACCGCGCGCTACGGCACGCCCGAGGACTTCCAGGCCTTCGTCGATGCCGCGCACGCCGCCGGTCTGGGCGTGCTGCTCGACTGGGTTCCCGCCCACTTTCCCACCGACCCGCATGGTCTGGCGCGGTTCGACGGCACCCATCTATACGAACACGCCGACCCGCGCGAGGGCTTTCATCACGACTGGAACACGCTGATCTACAACTTTGGCCGCACCGAGGTGCGCAACTACCTCGTGGCCAACGCGCTGTACTGGCTGGAGCGCTTCGGCGTCGATGGACTGCGGGTGGACGCCGTGGCGTCGATGCTCTACCGCGACTACAGCCGCCCCGCCGGGCAGTGGATTCCCAACCAGTTCGGCGGGCGCGAAAACCTCGAAGCCATCGCGTTTTTGCGCCGCATGAACCACATCGTCGGCGTGCACCGCCCGGGCGCGATCACCATTGCCGAAGAATCGACCGCGTTCGCCGGGGTCAGCCGCCCGCCGGCAGCCGATCTGCAAAGCGGCGGGCTGGGGTTTCACTACAAGTGGAACATGGGCTGGATGCACGACACGCTGGGCTATATGCAGCGCGACCCGATCCACCGCCAGCACCATCACCATGAGCTGACGTTCAGCATGGTGTACGCCTACGACGAAAACTTCATCCTGCCGCTGTCGCACGACGAAGTGGTGCACGGCAAGGGCTCGCTGCTGGCCAAAATGCCGGGCGACCGCTGGCAGCGCTTTGCCAATCTGCGCGTCTACCTGGCCTACATGTTCACCCACCCGGGCAAAAAGCTGCTGTTCATGGGCGACGAAATCGCCCAGGCCGGCGAGTGGCAGGCCGACGCCAGCCTCGACTGGGATGCACTGCAGCACGCCGAAAACGGGGGCATCCAGCGTCTGGTGCGCGACCTCAACCTGACTTACCGCGCGCATGCCGCGCTGCACCAGCGTGACCACCATCCGGAGGGCTTTGCCTGGATCACCCACGACGACGCCAGCCAGTCGGTGCTCGCCTACGAGCGCATCGCCGCCGATGGCAGCCGCCTGGTCGTGCTGTGCAATTTCACCCCGGTGCCGCGCCCAGGTTACGCCGTGGGCGTGGCGCACGGCGGCCGCTGGGAGGTGCTGATCCACACCGATGACGTGGTGTACGGCGGCAGCGGCATGGCGCCCGCACCCGAGCTGGCCCAGCCCGTGCCGCTGCACCACCGGCCGTTTTCGCTGCGGCTGACGCTGCCGCCGTTGGCCTGCGTCGTTCTGCGTCCGGCATCATGAACCGCCCGGCTCGTTCCCCGCGTCCGCTGGCGTTGCGCGCCTGTGAAGTGGCCGTGCTGGGCGCGCAGTTGCAGCCCGACGGCGTGCATTTCGCCCTGGCTGCGCCGCACGCCCAAGCCGTCGAGCTGTGCCTGTTCGACGTCACGGGCCGCGACGAAATCGCCCGTCTGCCCATGCCGCTCAAACGCCACGGCATCTGGCAGGGCGTGCTCGACGCCGGCAGCGGCCTCGGCGAGGGGCTGGTGTACGGCTGGCGGGTGCACGGCCCGTGGGATCCGGCTTCCGGCATGCGCTTCAACCCCGCCAAGCTGCTGCTCGACCCGGCGGCACGCGACATCGTCGGCCGTTACGACGGCAGCGACGTCCACCTCGGTCACCGTGCCGACAACCCGAGCCTGCCCGATCCGCGCGACAACGCCGCCACCGCGCTCAAAGCCCGTGTCGTCGCCGACCTGCCGCCGCCGGCACGGCCGCGGCCGAAGGTCGACCCGGCGCAGCGCGTGATCTACGAGGTTCACGTCAAAGGGTTTACCGCGCTACACCCCGACGTGCCCGCCGCGCTGCGCGGCAGCTACGCCGGGCTCGCGCACCCGGCCAGCGTGCGACATCTGCGCGAGCTGGGCGTCACCACGGTCGAGCTGCTGCCGGTGGCGGCGCGCGCCGACGAGGCGCGGCTGCTGCGCATGGGGTTGAGCAATTACTGGGGCTACAGCCCGGTGGCGTGGAGCGCTCCCGAGCCCCGGCTGTGGAGCGGCCAGCCCGGCAGCACGCCGCGCAGCGAACTGCGCGCGATGATCGACGCCCTGCATGCCGCCGGCATCGAAGTGCTGCTCGACGTGGTGTACAACCACACGGCCGAACTCGACGAAAACGGCCCGACCCTGTCGCTGCGCGGCATCGACAACGCGCTGTACTACCAGCTCGACCCGCACGACCACAGCCGCTATGCCGATTTCACCGGCTGCGGCAACAGCCTCAACCTGAACCAGCCGCTGGTGCTGCGCCTGGTCATGGACAGCCTGCGGCGCTGGGTCGAGGAATACGGCGTCGACGGCTTCCGCTTCGATCTGGCCACCACCCTGGGGCGGGCCGCTGCGGCCGACGGCGGCGGCTTTCGCGCCGACGGTGCGTTTTTGAGCGCGGTGGCGCAGGATCCGGTGTTGCGCGACCGCGTGCTCATCGCCGAGCCGTGGGACCTGGGGCCCGGCGGCTACCAGGTCGGCGGTTTTCCGCCGGGCTGGCTGGAATGGAACGACCGGTTCCGCGACACCCAGCGCGGCTTCTGGCTGCGGCATTCGAGCACGCGCGGCGAACTGGCCACCCGTCTGGCGGGGTCGAGCGACGCGTTTGCGCCATCACGCCGCGAACCCGTCAGCAGCGTGAACTTCATCACCGCGCACGACGGCTTCACCCTGCGCGACCTGGTGAGTTACGCGCAACGTCACAACCAGGCCAACGGCGAGGACAACCGCGACGGCCACGGCCACAACCTGAGCATCAACAACGGCGTGGAAGGCCCGACCGACCGCGCCGACGTGCGCCTGGCCCGTGCGCGGCAAAGCCGCGCGCTGCTGGCCGTGCTGCTGCTGTCGCTGGGCACGCCGATGCTGCTGGCCGGCGACGAACTCGGCCACAGCCAGCAGGGCAACAACAACGCCTATTGTCAGGACAACCCGGTGTCGTGGATCGACTGGGCGCAGGCCGACTGGGCGCTGCACGATTTCGTCCGCGAAGTGCTGGCGCTGCGCCGCGCCCTGCCCGTGCTGCAGAGCCGGCACTGGTGGCGCGACGTCGCCGCCGGCAGCGGCTGTGTCGCCCGCTGGCTGCAGCCCGACGGCCGGCCGATGAGCATCGACGCCTGGAACGCGCAGGACGGCGGCGCCTTCATGCTCAGCCTGTGTGACGCCGCCTTGCCGCATGCGGTTCTGATGCTGATCAATGCCGGCACACAAAGCACCGTGTTCACGCTGCCGCCGGGGCGTTGGGTGCTTAGACTGGACAACGACGTCCACCCGCGGGGCGGACAGGCGCGCGACGGAGCCGCTGCGGCTGCGCGCAGTCCCGGCCGGCGGGCGCTGGACGCCCATGAAACGCTGGCGCCCACCAGTTTCTGGGTCGCCAGCCGTGAGCTCGCCGCCAACGCAACAACGACAGAGGACTGCGCATGAACCGGATGACTCTCCCGGCCACCCCATTCGACGGCCAGCGCCCCGGCACCTCCGGGCTGCGCAAAAAGGTCCAGGTGTTCCAGCAGCCGGGTTATCTCGAACAATTCGTCCAGGCGCTGTTCGACGTCGTCGGCGACGCCCGCGGCAAAACCCTGGTGCTCGGCGGCGACGGCCGCTACTACAACCGCGTGGCCATCCAGACCATTTTGCGCATGGCCGCGGCGCACGGCTACGCCCGCGTGCTCGTCGGGCAGGACGGCATCGTGTCCACCCCGGCGATGAGCGCCATCATCCGCCGCCGCGGCGCCAGCGGCGGCATCGTGCTCTCGGCCAGCCACAACCCCGGCGGGGCGCAG
This sequence comes from Pseudomonadota bacterium, assembly GCA_021799355.1. Taxonomy (GTDB): domain Bacteria; phylum Pseudomonadota; class Gammaproteobacteria; order Burkholderiales; family Burkholderiaceae_C; genus Thiomonas. The sequence goes on along the minus strand of JAJZAQ010000028.1, from coordinate 8,350 downwards.
GGCGATTTCGGCATCAAATACAACGTGGCCAACGGCGGCCCGGCGCCCGAGGCGTTCACCGAGGCGGTGTACGCCCGCACGCGCGAATTGCGGCAGATCCACACCATCGACAGCGCCGACCTGCCGCTGCACGCGCTGGGCACGTACCGCCTGCTCGACACCACGGTGGACATCATCGACCCGGTGGCCGACTATGCCGCCGTGCAGCGCGGGCTGTTCGACTTCGACGCCATCCGCGCGCTGTTCGCCCGCGGTTTTCGCCTGCGGCTGGACACCATGTGGGCGGTCGGCGGCCCGTATGCCAAGGCGCTGCTCGAAGACGAGCTCGGTGCGCCACCGGGCACCGTGGTCCACGCCGAGCCGCGCGAAGATTTCGGCGGGCTGCATCCCGACCCCAACCCGGTCAACGCCAGCGAGCTCATCGCCTTCATGCAGTCGGCCGACGCCGTCGACATGGCCGCGGCCACCGATGGCGACGCCGACCGCAACATGATCGTCGGCCGCAACTTCGTCGTCTCGCCGTCGGACAGCCTGGCCGTGCTCGCCGCGCACGCCACGCGCATTCCCGGCTACGCCCGCGGCCTGGCCGGCGTGGCGCGGTCGATGCCCACGTCCACTGCGGTCGATCGCGTCGCCCGGGCGCTGGGCATCACCTGCTTCGAGACACCCACCGGCTGGAAGTTTTTCGGCAACCTGCTCGACGCCGGCAAGGTCACGCTGTGCGGCGAGGAGAGCTACGGCACCGGTTCGGATCACATCCGCGAAAAAGACGGGTTATGGGCCGTCCTGTTCTGGCTCAACCTCATCGCCGTCACCGGGGAGTCGGTCGAATCGCTGGTGCGCGGGTTGTGGCGGGCGCATGGCCGCTGTGTCTACTCGCGTCACGATTACGAAGGCATCGCCACCGAGCGTGCCGAGGCACTGATGCGCGAACTGCGCGCCGCCCTGCCCGGCCTGCCCGGCACGCATCTGGCGGGAGAGCCGGTGGCCATCGCCGACGACTTCGCCTACACCGACCCCACCGACGGCAGCGTGACGCAGCACCAGGGAGTGCGCATCATCCTGCAAAGCGGCTCGCGCGTGGTGCTGCGCCTGTCGGGCACCGGCACCGAAGGGGCGACGCTGCGCGTCTACCTCGAACGCCACGAACCCGACCCGGCGCGGCACGATCTGCCGGTGCAGCAGGCGCTCGCGCCGCTGGCTGCGCTGGCCGAGCAGGTGGCGCGCATCCGCCACTGGACGGGGATGGAGGCCCCCAGCGTGATGACCTGAACACCCAGCCGGCGCAAGGCGCCGCCGGCAGACGTCCGCTTGCGCCCAGACACGACCAGGAGACCGAGCCATGAATGAAAACCGCCCCTTGCCCACGATTTCGCTGCAAGACCGCCAGATGCAGCCTCACATGCTGGTGCGCCGCTCCATCGCCCTGGTGCTGGCGGGAGGCCGGGGATCGCGCCTGAAGCAACTCACCGACAAGCGGGCCAAGCCTGCGGTGTATTTCGGTGGCAAGTTCCGCATCATCGACTTCGCCTTGTCCAACTGTGTCAATTCGGGCATCCGCCGCATCGGCGTCATCACCCAGTACAAATCGCATTCGCTGCTGCGGCATCTGCAGCGCGGCTGGAGTTTCCTGCGCGCCGAACTCAACGAAATGGTCGATCTGCTGCCGGCGCAGCAGCGGGTGGACGAAGAGCATTGGTACCGCGGCACCGGCGACGCGGTCTACCAGAATTTGGACATCATCCAGTCGAGCAAGCCGGAATACATCGTCATCCTCGCCGGCGACCATGTGTACAAAATGGACTACTCGATCATGCTGGCCGACCACGTGCAAAGCGGCGCGCTGGTGACGGTCGGCTGCATCGAGGTGCCGCGGCAGGAAGCCAGCGCCTTTGGCGTCATGGCCATCGACGCACAGCGCAAGATCGTCGATTTTGTCGAAAAACCCGCCGATCCGCCGGGCATGCCCGGCAACGAGTCGATGTCGCTGGCCAGCATGGGCATCTATGTGTTCAACGCCGGCTATCTGTACCGCATGCTCGCCGAGGACATGGCCGACGCCACATCGTCGCACGACTTCGGCAAGGACATCATCCCCAAGGCGGTGCGCGAAGGCGTGGCGCACGCCCACCCGTTTTCGCTGTCCTGCGTGCAGGGCGGGCAGCAAAGCCGGCCCTATTGGCGCGACGTCGGCACCATCGATGCGTTCTGGGCGGCCAACCTCGACCTGGCGTCGGTCACTCCCGAGCTCAACCTGTACGACACCGAGTGGCCGATCTGGACCAGCCAGCGGCAACTCCCTCCGGCCAAGTTCGTGCAGGATTTCAACGGCAGCCACGGCCAGACGATCAACATGATGGTATCGGGGGGCTGCATCATTTCCGGCTCGTCGGTGAGCAATTCGGTGCTGTTTTCCAACGTGCGGGTGCATTCGTTCTGCACCATCAACGAGGCCGTGCTGCTGCCCGATGTCGTGGTCAACCGCTCATGCCGGCTGAACAAGGTGGTCATCGACCGCGGTTGCGTGCTGCCCGAGGGGCTGGTGATCGGCGAAGACCCGGTGCTCGACGCGCAGCGTTTCGAACGCACCGCTGGCGGCGTGGTGCTGGTGACCAAAAAAATGCTGCGGCAGCTCGGCGAGGCCGAGCTCAACGAGGACGACGATGACTGAACCGTTGCGCGTGCTGCAGGTCAGCGCCGAACTGTTTCCTCTGCTCAAAACCGGCGGGCTGGCCGACGTCGCCGGGGCGCTGCCAGCGGCGCTGGCTGCGGCCGGGTGCGAGGTACGCGCGCTGCTGCCCGGGTTTCCCGCCATCATGGCCGGGGTGCAGCAGGCCGAGGCGGTCGGACAGTTCACCCTGCCCTGGGGAGAGACGGTGCAGGTGCTCGCCGCCACCCTGCCCGCCTCCGCCGCCAGGCCCGGTTTGCGCCTTTATGTCCTGCACGCTCCGGGCTTGTACGACCGCCCCGGCAATCCCTACGAAGACGCGCAGCGCCAGCCCTATGCCGACAACCACCGACGCTTTGCCGCACTCGGCTGGGGCGCGGCGCACCTGGCGCGCGGACTGGATGCCGCCTGGCAGCCGCAGCTGGTCCACGGGCATGACTGGCACGCCGGCCTGGCGCACGCCTGCCTGCGGTTTTCTCCCGGGCCGCGCGTGCCCAGCGTGTTCACCGTGCACAACCTGGCGTACCAAGGGGTGTTCGATGCCATGCGCTTTGCCGATGTGGGCTTGCCGCAGGAGGCCTGGCAGGTCGACGGCGTGGAGTTCTACGGGCAGTTGTCGTTCATGAAGGCCGGTCTGGTCTACGCCGACCGCATCACCACGGTCAGCCCGACCTACGCCCATGAAATCCAGACGCCCGAGCAGGGTTTTGGCCTCGACGGCCTGCTGCGCGCACGCCGCGACGTGCTCAGCGGCATCCTCAACGGCGTCGATGAGACGGTGTGGAACCCGGCCAGCGACGGCCTGATCGTGCGCCACTATGATGCCGCGCACCGCACGGGCAAGGCGCGCTGCAAGGCGGCGCTGCAGGAAGAAGCCGGGCTGGCGGTGCGCAGGGACGCGCCGCTGTTTGCCGTGGTCAGCCGCCTGACCGAGCAAAAAGGGCTCAACCTGGTGCTCGACGGCATCGACACCATCGTGCGCGGCGGTGGCCAGCTGCTGGTCCTGGGCAGCGGAGACCATGAAATCGAGCGCGCCTTTGCCCATGCCGCGCAGTCTCGTCCCGGCTGTGTGGCGCTGCGTCTGGGGTATGACGAGGCGTTCGCCCACCGCATTTTTTCCGGCAGCGACTTCACCCTCGTGCCCTCGCGCTTCGAGCCCTGCGGCTTGACGCAGATGTACGGCCTGCTCTACGGCAGCGTGCCGCTGGTGCGCGCCGTCGGCGGCCTGGCCGATACCGTGGTCGATGCCGACCTGGCCACGCTGGCCGACCACACCGCCACGGGCATCGTGTTCGCCGACTTCACCGACGCCGCCTTCCGCCACGCCGTGCGTCGCGCGCTGGCGCTGTACGCCCAGCCGCGGGCCTGGGCGCAGGTGCAGCAGACGGGCATGCAGCAGAATTTGAGCTGGACGCAGGCAGCGCAGCGTTACCGTGCGGTGTACGACGCCGCGCTGGTCGCTGCCGCCTGAGATCCGTGATTTTTTCACTTCCGATATGACTCCTGAACCCAACCCGCCGATTCCTTCAGCCGCCGCCGTCCCCTTCGTCCACGACACGCCGCCGCACGATGTGGCGGCGCTCAAGCGCGCCATTTCCAACAAGTTGATGTTCCAGATCGGCAAAGACCCGGCGTCGGCACAGCCGATCGACTGGCTGCACGCCGCTTCGTATGCCGTGCGCGACTTGATGGTCGAGCACTGGTTCGACACCACGCACGCGCGCAACGCGCAGGATGCCAAGCTGGTCTATTACCTGTCGATGGAGTTTCTCATCGGCCGTACCTTCAGCAACGCGCTGATCGCGCTCAAACTCACGGCCACGCTGCGTCAGGCGCTGGCCGAGCTCGGTCTGGACATGGACGCCCTGGCCGATCTGGAGCCTGATGCCGCGCTGGGCAACGGCGGTCTGGGGCGGCTGGCCGCGTGCTTTCTCGACAGCATGGCCACGCTGGGCATCCCCGGCTATGGCTACGGCATCCGCTACGACTACGGCATGTTCCGCCAGACCATCGTCGACGGCCGGCAGGTCGAGGTGCCTGATTACTGGCTGACTGCGGGCAATCCGTGGGAATTCCCCCGCCCCGAAGTCGTCTACCGCGTGCAATTCGGCGGCCATGTCATCAGGGAGGGCGACCGCGCCCGCTGGGTCGATACCCACGACGTCGAAGCCATGGCGTACGACACCATCATCCCCGGCTACGACACGCAAACCACCAACACGCTGCGGCTGTGGTCGGCCAAGGCAACGAAGGAAATCGACCTGTCGGCGTTCAACCGCGGGGATTATTTCGGCGCGGTCGAACAGAAAAACCACTCGGAAAACGTGTCGCGCGTGCTCTACCCCGATGACTCGACCGAGGCCGGCCGCGAACTGCGGCTGCACCAGGAATATTTTTTCGTCAGCGCCAGCGTGCAGGATCTGGTGCGCCGCTACCTGCAGACGCACAGCACCTTCGACCAGTTCGCCGACAAGGTGTCGATCCACCTCAACGACACCCACCCGGTGCTGGCCGTGCCCGAGCTGATGCGCCTGTTTCTCGACGTGCACCACCTGCCGTTCGCCGACGCCTGGCGCATCTGCCAGGGCGTGTTTTCCTATACCAACCACACGCTGATGTCCGAGGCGCTGGAAACCTGGCCGGTGGACATGCTCGGTCGCGTGCTGCCGCGCCATCTGCAAATCATCCTCGACATCAACGCCTATTTCCTCGCCCGCCTGACGCAGCAGCACGGGCACGACATCAACCTCATGCGCAACGTCTCGCTGGTCAACGAAACCGGCGTGCGTAGCATCCGCATGGCCTATCTGGCCGTGCTCGCCAGCCACTCGGTCAACGGCGTGTCCAAGCTGCACTCCGACCTGATGCAGCAGTCGATCTTTGCCGATTTCGCCCGGCTGTGGCCGCAGCGCTTCAACAACAAGACCAACGGCATCACGCAGCGTCGCTGGCTGGCGCTGGCCAACCCGCCGCTGGCTGCGCTGCTCGACAGCACCATCGGCCCGCGCTGGCGGCGTGATCTGTCCGAACTGGCCAGACTGCGTCCGCTGCAGGCCGACACCGCGTTTCTCGCCGCCCTGCAGCGCGCCAAACGCAGCAACAAGCAACGCTTTGCCACCTGGCTGCAACAACACCACGGCATCACCATTCCGGTGGATGCGCTGTACGACGTGCAGGTCAAGCGCATCCACGAATACAAGCGCCAGCTGCTCAACGTGCTGCACGTCATCACCCGCTACCACCGCATTCTCGACCAGCCTGGCCGCGTCAGCGTGCCGCGGGTGGTGATTTTTGCCGGCAAGGCGGCGTCGGCCTACCACATGGCCAAACTCATCATCCAGCTCATCAACGACGTTGCCAAAACCATCAACGCCGATCCGCGGGTGGGCGATCTGCTCAAAGTCGTGTTCGTGCCCAATTACAGCGTCAGCGCCGCCGAGATCATCATTCCCGCAGCCGACCTGTCCGAGCAGATTTCCACCGCGGGCACCGAAGCGTCGGGTACCGGCAACATGAAGCTGGCGGTCAACGGCGCCTTGACCATCGGCACACTCGACGGGGCCAACGTCGAAATCCGCGAAAACGTCGGCGCCGACAACCTGTTCATTTTCGGCCTGACCGCTGGCGAAGTGACCGATCTGCGCATGACCGGCTACCAGCCGCAGGCCATCGTCAACGCCAACCCGGAACTCGCCCGCGTGCTCCAAGCCATCCGCGACGGACACTTCAGCCCCGAGGAGCCCCACCGTTACCAGCCGATCTACGACCTGCTGGTCAACTGGGGCGACCACTACCTGCTGCTGGCCGACTACGCCAGCTATGTCGCCACGCAGGATCAGGTCGATGCGCTGTATCAACAGCCGCAGGAGTGGGCGAGGAAGGCGCTGGCGAACATCGCCGGCATGGGGCCGTTTTCATCGGACCGCACCATTGCCGAATACGCCACGCAGATCTGGCACACCCAACCCTTGTTCGGCTAGAGTAGCCCGAGACCGATTTCTTTTTTCCGATTGCCCGCCATGCCTGCACCCAAAACCATTCATACCGCCGGATTGCGCCTGGAATTCACCCGTCACGGGGAACAGGCGTTGGCCACCGCCGTCAAAACCCTGGCCGCGCTGCCCAGCCAGCCGCAGGATCTGGTGAGCAAGACCGTGCTCAACGGCAGCGAAAACCGGCCGGCGTGGCACGTGCTGTCACGCCTGGGCGCCAAGGGACTGGATGCCCCGTCGCAGGCCGCAGCAGAGTTTCTCCACGCCGAATTCAGCCGCATGGCCGACTGGGCCGAGGCGCTGCTGGCCAACGCCGGCAGCCAGCCGATCGACATCATCCATCTCGGCGCCGGCGGTTCGGAAACGCCGATGCTGGCGCTGCACACGGCGCTTTCGGTGCTGCAGCAGCCGCGCTGCCGGGTGCACTGGGTCGCCAACCTCGACGGCGCCACCATCGACGCCGCGCTGGCCACCGCCTGCCCCGAGCGCACCTGGATCCTCATCAACAGCAAGTCGTTTCGCACGCAGGAAGTCATGCGCAACGCCGACATCGCGCTGCGCTGGCTGGGCGACGCCATCGGCACCGAGACGGCGCGCAGCCGCCTGGTGGCGCTGACGGCCAATCCCGAACTGGCCGTGCAGCGCTTCGGCCTGCCGGCAGACCAGGTTTTCCGCTCGCTGCCTGAAATCGGCGGCCGGTTTTCGCTGTGGAGTGCCCACGGTCTGGTGCTGTTGCTGGCGTTTGGCCGGGAGACGGTGACGCAGCTGCACGCCGGCGCGCACGCCATGGATCAGCATTTTCTCGATACCCCGCTGCAGCGCAGCGCGCCGGGGTTGATGGCGGGGCTGTCGCACGCCTACCGGGTGCGCTTCGGCTTGCCGCTGCTGTCCATCGGCTTGTACGGCGACGCGTTTTCGCACATGCCGCTGTACTTGCAGCAGCTGCTCATGGAATCACTGGGCAAGTCCACCAGCGCCGACGGCATGCAGCCGGTGCACGTCAGCGGCCCGGCGGTCATCAGCGGCGTGGGCACGCCGGTGCAGCACACTTACTTCCAGTTGCTGCACCAGGCGGCGGTGCCGGTGTTTCACGAAATCGTCGCCGTGGCGCATCCGTGGCACCGCCACTTGCGCGAGCACATGGCGCTGCTGGCCAACGCCCTCGGGCAGGCCGACGCACTGTGGAACGGCAAGGACGCTTCGAGCTGGCAGGCCGAGCTGATGGCGCAGGGCATGTCGCCTGAGGCGGCGGCGCGCGCCGCGCACCACCGCGCCTGCCCTGGCGGACGGCCGTCGACCTTCATCTGGATGGAGCGCCTGAGCCCGTATCACCTTGGCGCGCTGCTGGCGCTTTACGAACACCGTACCGTGATCGAGGGTTGGCTGTACGGGATCAATCCGTTCGACCAGTGGGGGGTGGAACTGGGCAAGACGCTCGCTACGCGCATCGAAAACGCCTTGCTCGCCGCCACCAACCAAGGACTGAGCAGCGAGACCGCGGCGTCGCTCGACTACCTGCGCGCTCACGTGGCCTGAAGCCGCAGCGGGCGGCGCGTGCGCGCCGCCCCGCCGCGTTCAGTGCATTTCGTCGCGGACGTACAGATCGCCCTTGAGGCTGGCGATGTACGCGGCGATGTCTTCCAGATCCTGCTTGTTGTACTGCGCGACGATGCCGCTCATGATCGGGTTG
>JAJZAQ010000027.1 GCA_021799355.1 Pseudomonadota bacterium | reverse complement strand
CATACTCCGCCCGGTGCTCCAGCACCATGCGCACAGCCCGTTCACGGACTTCAGGGGAAAACTTCGGGGACTTCTTCATGGCTCCATTCTCCAATGTTGGAGCCTCCGCGATACCCGGGGCGGTTCAGTCATTTGCGCGTTTCCGGCGTGTAGTGCGCCTGGAGGTAGGCAATGATGTCTTTGGCGGTGGCCTCATCGATCGGGGCACCGAAGGTTTTGATCATTTTGTTGACCTCCATTTCCCACGTGGCTGCCGGCAGCGGGGGCTGCATGGTGATGTAGGTCACGCTATGGCACATGCTGCAGTGGCCCAGCACGGTGTCGTGGCCCGCGCCGGGGGCGAGCTCGGCGGTGTAGGTCGGCCATTTGCCGACCTCGTACACCGAGCCGCTGCCAGGCTCGGCGCGGGCGGGCTGGGTGGTTGTGCCCAAGGTGCCGGAGGCGTATTCGCCTGAGGCTTTCAGCCCGGGGCGATCGAAGGCGAGGGCGCTGGCGGTGGCGGCAGCGAGCAGGGTGGCGGTGAAGAGGAAGCGTTTCATCGTCTGTCTCCGGCTGTTCAGGCGTTGAGGACGAGCACGTCCTGCCGCTCGATCTTGTTCCACAAATAGCCGCCCGCGTTCCACACCCCGGCGTCGGGCTGCACATGGCCGCCGGCGTCGGTGGCGCGCACGGCGATGGTGTGTTTGCCGGGGCTGGTTGGGGTCCAGACCAGGCTGTATTCGCGGAAGGAATGCGCTCCCAGATCGGCGCCGAGCCTGGCGGGCCGCCAGGTCTTGCCGTCATCGACCGAGACGTCGACCTTGACGATTTTGCCCTGCCCGCTGAAGGCCACGCCGCGGATGGTGGCGGGCACTCCCGGCAGCAGCGGCGCAGCGCCGTCGGGATCGACGATGACCGACCGCACAGGCATGTTGACGTGGCCGATCGGCACCAGTTTGACCTTGCCCGCTTTCAGCTCCTCGGGGGTGGTGCTGCCGTTGGGGGTGTCGGGGATCTGGTAGGCCGGGGTCATCCAGAAATTGGTGTCGGGTGTGGTCAGCGCGCGGATGAAGGTGAGGTGTTTGGTCCAGTAGGTGGCAAACTTGCCGGGCATGACCATACGCACCGGAAAGCCGTTGAGCATGGGCAGCGGTTCGCCGTTCATCAGGTAGGCGATGACGGCCTCTTTCAAAATGGGCTCATCGACGTTCCACGACTTCAGGAAGCGGTTGGAGCCTTTGCCCTGCGGGCCGGGGCCGTGGTCGAGCCCTTCGAACTGGATTTGCACCGTGCCGGGCTGGACGCCGGCGCGCTTGAGCACATCGCTCAGCCGCACCCCCGTCCACAAGGCGTTGCCCATGGCGCCGTTGCCCCATTGTCCGCCAGGAACGCGTGGCTGGAAACGGCTGCGCGAGTTGCCCGAGCACTGGTTGACCGCGGCGATGGTCACCGGCCTGAACTCCTTGCGCAGCTGTTCCAGACTGAGCTGCAGCGGGTGCGCGAAATTGCCTTCGAGGGTCAGCCGCCAGCTGGCCAGATCGACGGCGTTGGGGATGTCGGGCAGGTGGTAGCGCACATAAAACGCTTCGTTGGGCGTGATGGCAGTGCGGAAGTAGCGCCGCGGCGTTTCGAGCTGGATCGGGCGGTCGGTGAGCCGGATCAGCGGCACCTTTTGCGGGTAGGTGACGTAAGGGCCGACGCTGTTCCAGTAGGGATTGGGTTCCGGCCCGGTAAAGGACGGCAGCGGTGTTTCGGCCTGTGGTGAGACCACGGCCCAGGCCGGGGCGGCGGCGAGTGCGCCGCCGCCGGCGATCAAGCCGAGCATGTCCCGGCGGCTAAGATGGATCGGCATGGTTGGCATCCTCGGAGTTGTTGTCGTTGCGGCATCTGGCGTCGATCGGGTGCGCCAGTGCCGTCGGTGCAGCCGACACGTGATCAATTGCGATCGACGTATCAGGGTGTAACGATACGGGGTTGATGTCCCTGCCGGGATCGGGGGTTTCATACAGTGCGGTGTATTGCGTTTTGTTTCGTGGCGTGCCCGGATACGCCGCTCGGGTAGCATGCTTGTGCCAGCATCCCCCGTCGCTATGCGCCATGCCAGACATCCACCATTTCCCTTTGTTCCTGCTGTCCGGTCTGCTGCTCAATCTGACGCCGGGAGCGGACATGCTGTTCATTGCCACGCGCAGCGCGGCGCAGGGCGCGCGCGCCGGGGCGATGGCGGCGCTGGGGGTGGGGGCAGGATGTCTGGTTCACGTCACGGCGGCAGCGGTGGGGTTGTCGGCGCTGATCGCGGCGTCGGATATGGCGTTCGGTGTGGTCAAGTGGCTGGGCGCGGCGTATCTGGTGTGGCTGGGCATCGGCCTGCTGCGTTCGCGGCCCGCGGCAGGGTCGCCAGGCGCGCCGGCCAACGTCGGCAACCACGGCGTGCAGCCTGCGCGGCTGCGCACGGTGTTTCTGCAGGGGGTGTTGACCAATGTGCTCAACCCCAAAGTGGCGCTGTTTTTTCTGGCGTTTCTGCCGCAGTTCGTCGGCCCTGCGGCAGGCGGGCAGGGTTGGGCGTTTCTGTTCCTCGGCGTGGTGTTCACCGTTAACGGCACGCTGTTCAACCTGGGAGTGGCCTGGGTGGCGGCGCGGGCGCACCGCCGCAGCGCAGGCCTGCAGCGGCTGGCGCTGTGGGCGCGGCGCCTGACCGGAGGGGTGTTCGTCGTCCTGGGGTTGCGGCTGGCGCTGGCCTCGCGGGTGTGACGCGCGTCCGACGGCGATAGAATCCGCCACACCCCCGAGGAGCGTTGCAACGCACGGTGTGCGAAAGGTCGCCGCCGTCGCCAGGCTCGGGGCTTGGATCGCAGGCCGCGCGTCTTTGCCGGCCTGGCTGCAACGGCGCTCACCCAACCCGTGCCGGGCGCGGGATGCGGTGCGCATCCGCTCCCGGCCACTTTGTTCGGAGTCTGTATGAACGCTGTGGTCGATATGACAACGTCCCCCGATTTCGTGGTTGCCGATCTGCAACTGGCCGACTGGGGCCGCCGCGAGATCGCCATTGCCGAGAGCGAAATGCCCGCGCTCATGGCCATCCGCCACGAATACGCCGCCAGCCAGCCGCTGCGCGGCGCGCGCATCACCGGCAGTCTGCACATGACCATCCAGACCGCGGTGCTGATCGAAACCTTGCAGGCGCTGGGCGCGCAGGTGCGCTGGGCATCGTGCAACATCTTTTCCACGCAGGATCACGCCGCGGCGGCGATTGCCGCGCGCGGCACCCCGGTGTTTGCGGTCAAGGGCGAGTCGCTCGAAGACTACTGGAACTACACCCACCGCATTTTCGAGTGGCCCGACGGCGGCCACTCCAACATGATTCTGGACGACGGCGGCGACGCCACGCTGCTGCTGCATCTGGGTGCACGCGCCGAAAAAGACCGCGCGGTGCTCAACAACCCGACCAGCGAGGAAGAGCGGGTGCTGTTCGCCGCGATCGCCGCCAAGCTCAAGACCGACCCGACCTGGTATTCCACCCGGCTGGCGCACATCAAAGGCGTGACCGAGGAGACGACCACCGGGGTGCATCGCCTGTACCAGATGCACCAGCGCGGCGAACTCAGGTTCCCGGCGATCAACGTCAACGACAGCGTGACCAAGAGCAAGTTCGACAACCTCTACGGCTGCCGCGAAAGCCTGGTCGATGGCATCAAGCGCGCCACCGACGTGATGGTGGCTGGCAAGATCGCCGTGGTCTGCGGCTATGGCGACGTCGGCAAGGGCAGCGCGCAGGCGCTGCGTGCGCTGCGCGCGAACGTCTGGGTGACCGAAATCGACCCGATTTGCGCGCTGCAGGCGGCGATGGAAGGTTACCGCGTCGTCACCATGGACTACGCCTGCGACAAGGCCGACATTTTCGTCACCGCCACCGGTAACTACCACGTCATCACTCACGACCACATGGCGCGGATGAAGCACAACGCCATCGTCTGCAACATCGGCCATTTCGACAACGAAATCGACGTCGCCTCGCTGGAAAAGTATCAGTGGGAAGAGATCAAGCCGCAGGTCGATCATGTGATCTTCCCCGATGGCAAGCGCATCATCCTGCTGGCCAAAGGCCGGCTGGTCAATCTGGGCTGCGCCACCGGCCACCCGAGCTATGTGATGAGTTCGAGCTTTGCCAACCAGACGCTGGCGCAGATCGAGCTGTTCACCAAGACCGCGCAGTATCCGGTGGGCGTCTACACCCTGCCCAAACACCTCGACGAACATGTCGCCCGGCTGCAACTGCGCACGCTCGACGCCGAACTCACCGTCCTCACCGACCAGCAGGCAGCCTACATCAACGTGCCCAAGGACGGCCCGTACAAGCCCGCGCATTACCGGTATTGAAGCCATGGCGGCAACCCCATCCGTTCCCCTGAGCTTCGAGTTTTTCCCGCCCAAGACACCCGAGGGCGCGGACAAACTGCGCGCGGTGCGCCAGCGGCTGTACGCCCGCCACCCCGAGTTCTGCTCGGTGACTTTCGGCGCTGGCGGATCGACGCAGGAAGGCACGCTGCAGACGGTGCGCGACATCCTCGCCGAAGGGATGGATGCCGCGCCGCACCTGTCGTGCATCGGTGCCAGCCGCGACTCGGTGCGCGGCCACCTGCGCAGCTTCATCGCCGCGGGCGTCAACCGGCTGGTGGCGCTGCGCGGCGATCTGCCCTCCGGCTACGGCATCGGCGGCGAGTTCCACTATGCCCGCGATCTGGTCGAATTCATCCGCGCCGAAACCGGCGGGCATTTCCACATCGAGGTCGCCGCCTACCCTGAAATGCACCCACAGGCGCGCAGTCCGCAGGAGGATCTGCGGCATTTCGCCGACAAAGTGCGCGCGGGAGCCGATTCGGCGATCACGCAGTACTTTTTCAGCGCCGCGGCGTACCGGCGGTTTGTCGACGACGTGCGCGCTCTCGGGCTGGACGTACCGGTGGTGCCGGGCATCATGCCGATCACCAACTCCAGCCAGTTGCTGCGGTTTTCCGAGGTCTGCGGCGCCGAAATCCCGCGCTGGATCCGGCTGCGGCTGCAAAGCTACGGCGACGACCGCGAGTCCATCCGTGCTTTTGGCCGTGAGGTGGTCAGCGCCTTGTGCGAGGAACTCATCGCCAGCGGCGCACCGGGGCTGCACTTCTACACCCTGAACCAGGCCGAGGCGACGCTGGCCGTGCTCGACGATCTCGGGCGATAGGCCGGCTTACGCGGCGGTTGCACCTGCGCCGCGGCCGCCGGCGGCGTGCAGCAGCAGCGCGGCCAGCGCGAACGCTGCGCCGGCGGCAGTCACCGCAGGCCAGCCGCCAGCCGTCCAGGCGTGGCTGGCGACGAACGATCCGGCCGAGCCGCCGATGAAATACAGCGTCATGTACACCGCGTTGATGCGGCTGCGCGCCGCTGCGTCCAGAGCGTAAATCCGCGTCTGGTTGGCGATCTGGCTGCCCTGTACGCCGGCGTCGAGCAACAGCACACCGGCGACCAGCCACCACAGCCCATGCGTGCCGGCGGCAAACACCGCCCAGGCCAGCAGCGTCACGCTCAGTGCCACCAGCAGCACGCGGCGTGGCCCGCCCGGCCGGTCGGAGTAACGGCCGGACACCGGCGCCACCGCCGCCCCCATGATGCCCAGGACGCCGAAGGCGCCGACCACTGCCGGGCCGTAGCCGTATGCCGGACTTTGCAGCAGCGGCGTCAGCCCGACCCAGAACACGCTGAAGCTGGCAAAAAACAGCCCGCCGGTCAGCCCGGCCAGCCGCAGTTCGCGGTGCAGGGCAAACTGCCGCAGCGTCGAGCCGAGCAGCGCGGCGTAACTCTGCCTGGCTGCGGCTGGATCCACCGGCAGCCGCGGCAGGACGCGCCACAACAACAGCCACATGCCGGCGTTGGCCGTGGCGGCAAAAACGAACACGGCCTGCCAGTCGAAGGCACTGGCGATCGCGCCGGCAAGCACACGGCCGCCCAGAATCCCCACCAGCAGCCCGCTCATCACCAGGCCGATGGCCTTGCCGCGCGACTGCGGCGCAGCCAGCGCGGCCACCAGCGGGATGATTTGCTGCGCGATGCTCGACAGCATGCCGATGGCGAACGACGCCGCAGCCAGCAGCAGCACGCTGCGCGCCAGAGCCGCACCGAGCAGCGCGGGGACGAGCAGCGCGGCCATGAGCAAAATCACCCTGTGCCGCGCATGCCGGTCGCCCAGCGGCCCGAGCAGCAGCAAGCCGGCGGCATAGCCGATCTGTGTGGCCGAAGGCACCGCGGCGACCCCGGCGACAGTGGTGTGAAACTGCCGCGCGAACTGCTCCAGCAGCGGCTGCGCATAGTAGATGTTGGCCACCGACACGCCGCAGGCCAGCGCCATGAAGCCGATGAAATGGCCGCGCAACGACGGGTGGGCGGCGGCCGGGGGAGAGGACAAGCCGGGAGTGGTGGACATGGCAGGCGATGAGCAGGCCCGCCATTGTCGCGGCGCAACAAAAGGGTTGCACGCACAGGGGCTTCGGCATTGCGCCGCTGGCTCTACACTGCGGCTTTCCGCAGCATCTTTCCTTGCTCCCTATGTCTGAAGCTCTCGACACCGCGGTTCGCGCGGCACTGCAAACCCTGATGGACCCCCAGACCGGGCAATCGCTCATGGCCGAAAAAGCCGTCAAAAACCTGCGGGTGGACGCTGGCGATGTGTCGCTCGACGTCGAACTCGGTTACCCCGCGCGCAGCCTGCACGCCGAATTGCAGCGCCAGGTGATCGCCGCGCTGCGGGCCGTGCCCGGGGTGAACAACGTCTCGGTGAGCGTGCGCAGCCACGTGGTGTCGCACGCGGTGCAGCGCGGTCTGAAGCCGCTGCCCGAAGTGAAGAACATCATCGCCGTGGCCTCGGGCAAGGGCGGGGTGGGCAAGAGCACCACGGCGGTCAACCTGGCGCTGGCGCTGGCTGCCGAAGGAGCGCGCGTCGGACTGCTCGACGCCGACATCTACGGCCCGTCGCAGCCGATGATGCTGGGGGTGGGCGGGCAGCCGCAGAGCCACGACGGCCAGACCATGCAGCCGCTGCAAAACTACGGCGTGCAGGTCATGTCGATCGGTTTTCTCATCGAACCCGACAACCCCATGATCTGGCGCGGCCCGATGGCCACGCAGGCGCTGGAACAACTGCTGCGGCAGACGGCGTGGAACGATCTGGACTACCTCATCGTCGACATGCCGCCGGGCACCGGCGACATTGCGCTCACACTGAGCCAGCGGGTGCCGCTGACCGGGGCGGTCATCGTCACCACGCCGCAGGACATCGCCCTGCTCGATGCGCGCAAGGGGCTGAAAATGTTCGAAAAAGTCGGCGTGCCGATCCTCGGCGTGGTGGAAAACATGGCGCTGCACGTGTGCTCGCAGTGCGGCCACGTCGAACACATTTTCGGTGAGGGCGGCGGCAAGCGCATGAGCGCCGAGTATGGCGTGGACTACCTCGGCGGCCTGCCGCTGGACATCCGCATCCGCGAGCAGGCCGACAGCGGCCGGCCCACCGTGGTGGCCGACCCCGACGGGGCGATCGCGCAGAGCTACAAGGCCATCGCCCGCGCGGTGGCGGTGAAAGTGGCGCAGCAAGGACGCGATTACTCGGCCAAGTTCCCGACCATCAGCGTGCAGAACACCTGACTCTGCGCTGCCGCGCCATGCATGCAGCTTCCCGCTGGCAATTCTGGATCGACCGCGGCGGCACCTTCACCGACGTCGTCGCCCGTCGGCCCGATGGCACGCTGCTGACGCACAAACTGCTGTCGGACAACCCCGGACAGTACCGCGACGCCGCGGTCGCGGCGATGCGCGAACTGCTCGGTCTGCGCGCGCACCAGCCGATCACTCCGCAGCAGGTGCAGTGCGTGCGCATGGGCACCACGGTGGCGACCAACGCGCTGCTCGAACGCAAGGGCGAGCCCGTGGTGCTGGTGACCACGCGCGGGTTTCGCGACGCCCTGCGCATCGCCTACCAGAACCGGCCGCGGCTGTTCGACCGCCACATCGTGCTGCCCGAGATGCTGTATGCGCGTGTGATCGAGGCGGGCGAGCGCGTCGGCGCCGACGGTGCAGTGATCGAGCCGTTGGACGAAGCCGCGCTGCGGCACGAGTTGCAGCAGGCGCACGCCAGCGGGCTGTGCGCGGCGGCCATCGTGTTTCTCCACGGCTGGACGTTCACGGCGCATGAGCAGGCAGCGGCGCGCATCGCGCGCGAGGTCGGCTTCACCCAGGTCAGCGTCTCGCACGAGGTCAGCCCGCTGATCAGATTCGTCTCCCGTGGCGACACCACGGTGGTCGACGCCTATTTGTCGCCCATTCTGCGCCGCTATGTCGACCAGGTCGCCGTGGAAATGCCCGGAGTGCGGCTGCTGTTCATGCAGTCCAGCGGCGGGCTGGTCGAGGCGCATCATTTCCGTGGCAAGGACGCCATCCTCTCCGGCCCCGCCGGCGGCATCGTCGGCATGGCGCGTACTGCCGAGGCTGCCGGGCATGCGCGGGTCATCGGTTTCGACATGGGCGGCACGTCGACCGATGTGTCGCACTACGCCGGCGGGTTCGAGCGGGTGTTCGACACCGAGGTCGCCGGGGTGCGGGTGCGCGCGCCGATGCTGCACATCCACACCGTGGCCGCCGGGGGCAGTTCGGTCCTGCACTTTGACGGCAGCCGGATGCGCGTCGGCCCGGACTCGGCCGGGGCCAACCCCGGCCCGGCGTGTTACCGCCGCGGCGGGCCGCTGACGCTCACCGATGCCAATGTGCTGCTCGGTCGCATCCGTGCGGAGCATTTTCCTGCGGTGTTCGGCCCGCAGGCCGACCAGCCGCTCGATGCCGATGTGGTGCGGCAGGGCTTTGCCGCGCTGGCAACGCGCATCGGCGACGCCACCGGCCGCGGGCAGACAGCCGAAGGCGTCGCCGAGGGCTATGTCACCATTGCGGTGCAGGCGATGGCGGCAGCGATCAAGCGCATTTCGCTGGCCCGCGGCTACGACGTGTCGCGCTACACCCTGCAATGCTTCGGCGGCGCCGGAGCGCAGCACGCCTGCAGCGTGGCGGCGGCGCTGGGCATGCAGCGGGTGTTCATCCACCGCTTCGCCGGCGTCCTGTCGGCTTACGGCATGGGACTGGCCGTGCAGACGGCGGTGCAGCAGCGCAGCGTGGAGGCACCGCTGACCGCGGCGCTGATGCCGCAGTTGCACGACCTGCGCGACACCCTGGCGGCCCAGGTGGCGCAACACCTGCAGGCGCAGGGGGTGGCAGCCGGGGCGATCACCCTGCACAGCCGCCTGCTGTTGCGCTACGCCGGCAGCGATGCCGCGCTGGCCGTGGACTGGGGGGAACTGGCAGACCTGCGCGCGGCGTTCGAGGCGGCCTACCGCCAGCAGTACGCGCATGTTTTGCCCGACCGCGGCCTGGTGGTCGAGGCCGTCGAGGTGCAGGCCTGCGACGCCGGGCAGGGCGTCGCAGAGGACACCGCGGCAGATGCCCTGTCGCCGGGGCAGGACATGCCCGTGCACCAGCAGGTGCCCGTGTTCATCGCCGGGCGCTGGCAGCAGGCGGCGCTGGTGCGCCGTGCCGACTGCGGCCCAGGCCAGTGCCGCGACGGCCCGGCGCTGCTCGCCGATGCGCACACCACCGTGTTCGTCGAGCCGGGCTGGCGCGCGTGCATCACCGCTGCCGGACACATCGAGTTGCAGCGCCTGACGGCGCACGACCGGCAGCAGACCGACGATACCGCCTGCGACCCGGTGCGGCTGGAACTGTTCAACAACCGGTTCATGCACATCGCCGAGCAAATGGGAGTGCAGTTGCAGCAGACCGCGGTGTCGGTGAACATCAAAGAGCGACTGGATTTTTCCTGCGCGCTGTTCGACGGTCAGGGCCGGCTCGTGGCCAACGCGCCGCATGTGCCGGTGCATCTGGGGTCGATGGGCGAGAGCGTGCGCACCGTGGCGCAGCGCCGCGACGGCAGCATGCGTGCCGGCGACGTCTACATGCTCAACGATCCGTACCACGGCGGCACACACCTGCCGGATGTCACCGTGGTCACCCCGGTGTTCGACCAGGACGGGCGCGAGCCGCTGTTTTTCGTCGCCTCACGCGGGCACCACGCCGACATCGGCGGCATCACCCCGGGTTCGATGCCGCCGTTTTCACGCACCATCGACGACGAAGGCGTGGTGCTCGACGACGTGCTGCTGGTCCGCGACGGCCGGCTGCACGACGCCGAGGTGCTCGCGCTGCTGCAGCGTGGCCCGCACCCGGCGCGCAACCCGCAGCAAAACCTCGCCGATCTGCGCGCACAGATCGCTGCCAATGCCCGCGGCGTCGGCGAACTGCAGCGGCTGGTGGCCGCGCACGGCCTGGAGGTGGTGCGCGCCTACATGCAGCACGTGCAGGACAACGCGGAACATGCGGTGCGCCGGGTCATCGGCGCGCTGCGCGACGGCGCGTTCAGCCTGGAGCTCGACAGCGGCGCGCGCATCAGCGTGGCCATCCGCGTCGATGCCCGGCGACGGGAGGCCGACATCGATTTCAGCGGCACGTCGCCGCAACAGCCGGATAACTTCAACGCCCCGCGGGCCATCACCCTGGCTGCGGTGCTCTACGTGTTTCGCTGCCTGGTCGACGACGACATCCCGCTCAACGCCGGCTGCCTCAAACCGCTGCGCGTGCACATTCCGCCGGGGTCGATGCTCGATCCGCGTCCGCCCGCTGCGGTGGTCGCCGGCAATGTCGAGGTGAGCATGGCCGTGACCAACGCGCTGTTCGCCGCGCTGGGCGTGCAGGCGGCGAGCCAGTGCACCATGAACAATTTCACCTTCGGTGACGACAGCCGGCAGTACTACGAAACCATCGCCGGGGGCTCGGGAGCCGGGGTGCTGCTGGACGCGCAGGGGCGGATCTGCGGCGGCTTTGACGGCACCGCCGTGGTGCAAACGCACATGACCAACTCGCGGCTGACCGACCCGGAGGTGCTCGAATGGCGCTACCCGGTGCGTCTGGACGCGTTCACCCTGCGACCGGGAACGGGCGGCGCCGGCCGCTGGCGTGGCGGCGACGGCGGCGAACGTCGCATCCGTTTCCTGCAGCCGATGACTGCGGGCATTCTGTCCAACGGTCGCCGCGTGCCGGCGTTCGGCCTGGCCGGCGGCGCGCCCGGGGCGCTGGGTGTCAACCGCGTCGAACGCGCCGATGGCACGGTCGAGCAGCTTCCCGGCTGTGCCAGCGTGCGCATGCAGCCCGGCGATGTGTTCGTCATTCAAACCCCGGGAGGTGGCGGATATGGACGCTGAGCACGCGCTGCCGCCGATCGTCACGCTCACCCTCAACCCTTGCGTGGACGTGAGCTACGACGTCGACCAGCTCGTCGAAGACCAGAAAATCCACGCCAACGCCAACCGCCTCGATCCGGGAGGCAACGGCATCAACGTCGCGCGCGCGCTCAAACGGCTGCAGCGGGCAGCGCAGGCGTGCACCGTGGTCGGTGGAGAAATCGGCGACCTGTTCATCCGTCTGGTCAAACACCAGGTGGACCATTTGCACGCCGTGCGCATCGACGGCGAAACCCGCATCAACGTCACCGTGCAGCAGCGGCAGCCCCGGGCGCAATTCGAAATCAGCGGCATCGGCCCGCAGCTCGACGCCGCCACGCTGCAGCACATCACCGCCACCGTCCTCGACCGCACAGGCAGCGGCTACGCCGTGCTCACCGGTTCACGCATGCCCGGCGTGCCCACCGGCTACTACGCCGAAGTCATCGACCGGTTGCGCGCGCAAGGTGCCCGCGCCATCGTCGATGCCCAGGGAGAAATGCTCGAACGCGCCGTCGCCGCAGCGCCGTTTCTGATCAAACCCAACCGTGTCGAGCTCGAACAGTTGGTGCGCCGCAAGCTGCCCGATACCGCCGCCGTGGTGCAGGCAGCGCAGCAGATGTGCGCCCGCGGGGTGCAGTGGGTTTGCGCTTCATTGGGAGGAGAAGGCGCGGTGCTGGTCAGCGCCACGCAGGTGCTCGTCGGCCGGGCACCGGCGGTGACTGTTGCCTCCACCGTCGGTGCCGGAGATTCGATGGTCGGCGCGCTGGTGCATGCCTTGTCGCGCGGCGATCCGCCGCGGCAGGCACTGCGTCTGGCGTTGGCCTGCGGCAGCGGCACCGCGGCGCAGCCCGGCACCGAGCTGTTCGACCCGCAGGCGCTGCCCGCACTGCTGGCGCTCACGCAGGTCAGCGCTTGACCGCCCGCCAGCCGATGTCGTGGCGGTACTGCATGCCGTCGAAATGGATCTGCGCCACCGCGTCGTAGGCGCGTTGCTGCGCAATGCGCGGTGAATCGCCCAGCGCCGTCACCGCCAGCACGCGGCCGCCCGCGGTGCGCAACACACCCTGCGCGTCGAGCGCCGTGCCGGCGTGGAACACCATGCAGTCGTCGGTATTGGCCGGCAGGCCGGTGATGACGTCGCCTTTGCGCGGTTGCTCGGGATAGCCCTGCGCGGCCAGGACAACCGCCAGCGCGGTGCGTCGGTCCCATTGCAGTTCGACCTGATCGAGCTGACCGGCCAGGGCTTTTTCCAGCACCACCGACAGATCGCTTTTGAGCCGCGCCATGATGGGCTGGGTTTCCGGGTCACCCATGCGGCAGTTGAACTCCAGGGTTTTGGCGCGGCCGGCAGCGTCGATCATCAACCCGGCGTAAAGGAATCCGGTGTAGGGATGACCGTCGGCGGCCATGCCCTTGACGGTGGGCAGGATGATTTCGCGCATCACCCGCGCATGGACTTCGGGCGTGACCACCGGCGCGGGCGAGTACGCCCCCATGCCGCCGGTGTTCGGCCCCTGGTCGCCGTCGCGCAGGCGTTTGTGATCCTGGCTGGAGGCCAGCGGCAGCACGTGCTGGCCGTCGACCATGACGATGAAGCTCGCTTCCTCGCCCTGCAGGAATTCCTCGATCACCACCCGCGCGCGGCCGGCGTTGTGCTGCACGCCGTAGCGGTTGGCCGCGAGCATGTCGTCGATCGCGGCGTGCGCTTCTTCCAGCGTTTGCGCCACCACCACGCCCTTGCCCGCGGCCAGTCCGTCGGCCTTGACGACGATGGGCGCGCCCATGCGGCTGACGTAGTCGTGCGCCGCGGCCGGGTCTTCGAAGGTTTCGTAGGCTGCGGTCGGAATGCCGTGGCGGCGCATGAAGTCTTTGGAAAACGCCTTGGAGCTTTCGAGCTGGGCGGCGGCGCGCGTCGGCCCGAAGATTTTCAGCCCGCGGGCACGAAAACCGTCGACGATGCCCGCGGCCAGCGGCGCCTCGGGGCCGACCACGGTGTAGGCGATTTTTTCGCGCAGGCAAAACGCCGCGAGTTCTTCGGCGTTGGCCACCTGCAGATTGCTCAGCCGCGGGTCACGCGCCGTGCCGCCGTTGCCGGGGGCGACGAACACCGTCTGCACCCGTGGCGACTGCGCCAGCCGCCAGGCCAAGGCGTGCTCGCGGCCGCCGGAGCCGATGACGAGAATTTTCATGGGGTGGCCCGCAGTCAGCCGAACACGGCGTTGTGGTAGACCTCCTGCACGTCGTCGAGGTCTTCCAGCGCGTCGATGAGTTTTTGCATTTTTTCCGCGTCCTCGCCGCCGAGTTCGACGCTGTTTTCCGGGCGCATGGTCACGTGCGCGACTTCGGGCGTCAGGCCGGCCTTGGCCAGCGCGTCGCGCACGGCCTCGAACTGCTGCGGCGCAGTCAGCACCTCGACGGCGCCGTCTTCGTCGCTGAGCACGTCGTCGGCGCCGGCTTCGAGCGCGACTTCCATCACCTTGTCTTCGGAGGTGCCGGGGGCGAACACCAGTTGTCCGACATGTTTGAACTGGAACGCCACCGAGCCTTCGGTGCCGAGGTTGCCGCCGTGCTTGGACAGCGCATGTCGTACTTCGGCGACGGTGCGCACGCGGTTGTCGGTCAGGCAGTCGATGATCAGCGCCGCCCCGCCGACGCCGTAACCCTCATAGCGGATTTCCTCGTAGTTCACGCCCTCGAGCGCGCCCGTGGCCTTGTCGATGTTTTTCTTGATGGTATCGGCGGGCATATTGGCCGCCTTGGCCTTGTCGATTGCCAGCCGCAGCCGCGGGTTGGCGCCGGGGTCGCCGCCACCCAAGCGGGCCGCGGCCGAAATTTCACGAATGATCTTGGTCCAGATCTTGCCGCGCTTTTCGTCCTGGCGGCCTTTTCGATGCTGGATATTGGCCCATTTGGAATGTCCGGCCATGGTGGTGCGATGCTCCTGGAAACGGCCCGCCGCAGCAGGGGCGGTGCCGGAATTGGCGTTGATAGACTGCCGATTCTACGTTCGCCTCCCGCCGCCGATCTCCCGCATCTCGAGGTTTGCATCATGCCCGATCCCATCGTCATTGCCCGCCACGGCGACGTCACCTGCCAGCTGCTGCCGCGTCTGGCCAACCGCCACGGCCTGATCACCGGCGCCACCGGCACCGGCAAGACCGTCAGCCTGCAACTGCTGGCCGAAGGCTTTTCGCGCATCGGCACCCCGGTGTTCATGGCCGACGTCAAGGGCGACCTGACCGGCATCTCGCAGCCGGGCAGCCTCAGCCCCAAGCTGGCCGAGCGGCTCAAGACCCTGGGGCTGCCCGAGCCGCAGTTCGCCGCCTGCCCGGTGACGCTGTGGGACGTGTTCGGCGAGCAGGGCCACCCGGTGCGCGCGACCATTTCCGACATGGGGCCGCTGCTGCTCGCGCGGCTGCTGCAGCTCAACGAAACCCAGACCGGGGTGCTCAACCTGGTGTTCAAGATCGCCGACGACTACGGCCTGCTGCTGCTCGACCTCAAAGACCTGCGCGCGATGCTGCAGGAGGTGGGAGACAACGCGGCGAGCTTCACCACCGAATACGGCAACATCAGCGCGGCCAGCGTCGGCGCCATCCAGCGCGGCCTGCTGGCGCTGGAGGCGCAGGGTGCCGACAAATTCTTCGGCGAGCCGATGCTCGATATCGCCGACCTGATGCAGACGGTGGACGGCCGCGGCGTGGTCAACATCCTCGCCGCCGACAAGCTCTACCAGTCGCCGCGGCTGTACGCGACCTTTCTGCTGTGGCTGCTGTCCGAGCTGTTCGACCGCCTGCCCGAAGTCGGCGACCCCGAGCAACCCAAGCTGGTGTTCTTTTTCGACGAAGCGCATCTGCTGTTCAACGACGCGCCCAAGCCGCTGTTGGAAAAAGTCGAGCAGGTGGTGCGGCTGATCCGCTCCAAGGGCGTGGGCGTGTACTTCATCACGCAGAACCCGCTCGACGTGCCGGATACCGTGCTCGGGCAACTGGGCAACCGCATCCAGCACGCGCTGCGCGCCTACACCCCGCGCGACCAGAAAGCGGTGAAAACGGCGGCCGACACCATGCGCCCGAACCCGCCGCTGGACATCGCGCAAGCCATCACCGAGCTGGCCACCGGCGAGGCGCTGGTGTCGCTATTGGATGAAAAGGGAAGGCCGCTGCCGACCGAGCGGGTGTGGATGCTCGCTCCTGGCGGGCGCATCGGCCCGATCAGTGCCGAAGAACGCCAGGCGCTGCTGGCGCAGTCGCTGGTCGCCGGGGTGTACGACACCGCGGTCGATCGCGAGTCGGCCTACGAGCGGCTCAAAGGCCGGGTCGAACCGGCGCAGGCGCCAGCCGGGTCCGCCACCGCGCCGCGTCCGGGCGGCGTGCTCGACACCCTGGGTCAGGGTCTGGGTGGCCTGGCACGCGGCTCGGGGCGGAAAGACTCGCTGCTCGAAACCCTGGCCAAATCCGCTGCGCGATCCATCGGCAGCGCGGTCGGGCGCGAGCTCATCCGCGGCGTGCTCGGCGGTTTGCTCGGCGGCGGCAACCGCCGTTGAGCAGCGGCTTTAGCGGTCATCCCAGCGCCGGTCGTCCCAGTCGCGGTGCTCGTGGCGCCAGTGGCGGTGCTCCCAGCGACGCATCGGCACGCCGTACACCGGGGCGTAAACCGGTGCGTAACCGTAATACACCGGGCGCGGTGGCGGAGGCGGCGGGGGCGGAGCGAAATACACCGGCGGCAGCGCGGGCGGGGGGGCGTACACCACCGGCGGCGCTTGGTACACCGGGTAGGCGTTGCTGAACGTGGTGACGACTCCCGGCACCCCGACGTTGACCGACCAGAACACCCGGTCGGCGTGCGCCGCCGGTGTGGCTGCCAGCGCGGCACACCCGGCGAGCGCGGCGAGAACGTGACGGAACATGATGGCAACCTCCTGCGTGAATCAGCGTGTGATGGAGCAGTAACGCCCAGCGGCGCCGTTTGCTGACAGACCGGCGAACGGGGGTGGGGCGGCCCGGGTCCGGCAGGCTTTGCCGGCTGCTCCTTGCCCCCGCGGTTGCAGGAGCGAGCCGTGGCGGCAAGCGGCGGATATGACCTGGATCATGGACAAAGGCGCTTGCCGCACTAAGGTCGCTGCATGTCTGGGCGCGGGAGGCAACGGGATGCAGGATCGGGTTTTCAAAAACCGTCGCGAGGCCGGCAAGGAACTGGCGCAGGCGCTGGCCGCGGAAATCGGGGCGAATGACGACGTGGTGGTTCTCGCTCTGCCCCGAGGCGGCGTGCCGGTGGGGTATGAAGTCGCCAAGGCGCTCGGCGCCGAATTCGACGTGTTGATCGTGCGCAAGCTCGGTCTGCCGTCGCAGCCCGAGTTGGCGATGGGGGCGATTGCCTCTGGAGGGGCGATCGACCTCAACCAGGACGTCATCGCACTGGCCGGCGTGTCGCAGCGCGACATCGACCGGGTCATGGCCGAGGAGTCGCGCGAACTCCAGCGCCGCGAAGCGGTGTACCGCGGCACGCGGCCGGCCGTGCGGGTGCAGGGGCGCACCGTGATCGTGGTCGATGACGGTCTGGCCACCGGGGCGTCGATGCGCGCTGCGCTGAAGGCGCTGCGCACGCGCCGCCCGGCGCGGCTGATCGCCGCCGTCCCCGTGGCACCGTTTGATGCGCCGCAGCGGCTGGGTGATGTCTGCGACGCCTTCGTCAGCGTGCTGCGTCCGGCGAATTTCCAGGCTGTCGGCCAGTTTTACGCGGTGTTCGACCAGACGAGCGACGAGGAAGTGCGCACCCTGCTGGCGCAGTTCCCCGGCACAGGAGCACACCAATGACCATGCCGACGACGCCGTTTCTCGCCGTGCGCGACCTGGCGCAGCGGCTGCAGGAGCGCGATACCGATTTGGACACCCTGCTCGACATGGCCGCGTCGCGGCGTTTCGTGTTGCTTGGCGAGGCCACGCACGGCACGCAGGAGTTTTACCGGATGCGCGCGCAGATCACCCGCAGGCTGATCACCGAGCTGGGGTTCGACGCCGTGGCCGTCGAAGCCGACTGGCCGGATGCCTGGCGGGTC
This sequence comes from Pseudomonadota bacterium, assembly GCA_021799355.1. GTDB lineage: Bacteria > Pseudomonadota > Gammaproteobacteria > Burkholderiales > Burkholderiaceae_C > Thiomonas. Next base: position 18,835 of record JAJZAQ010000027.1, on the reverse strand, counting down.
GATCGCTATGTGCAGGCCGACAGCGGCGACGACGCCACCTCCGCGCTCGACGATTTCGAGCGGTTTCCGCAATGGATGTGGCGTAACCGCGAAGTGCTCGACTTCATTTCCTGGCTGCGCGTGGACAACGCCGGCCGGCCAGCGGCGCAGCGCGTGGGGTTTTACGGCCTGGATCTGTACAGCCTGTACCGGTCGGCCGATGCGGTGATCCACTATTTGCAGCAGATCGACCCCGAGCAGGCCGAGCAGGCACGCTCGCGTTACGCCGCGCTCGACCATGTGCGCGAGCCGCAGGTGTATGGCTATGAAGCGGCGTTCGGCCAGCGCCAGCCCGCGCGTGACGCCGTGGTCGCGCAACTGCTGCAGTTGCGCCAGCAGGCGCAGTCCGTCCTGGAGCGCGACGGTCTGACGGCGGTTGACGGCCATTTCTACGCCGAGCGCAACGCCGCGGTGGTGGTCAACGCCGAGAATTACTACCGCGCCATGTTCGGCAGGCGGGTCAACACCTGGAATCTGCGCGACGCCCACATGCGCGACACCCTGCTGGCGCTGGCCGACTATCGCCGCCGCCGCGGCGGCACGGGCAAGGTGGTCGTCTGGGCGCACAACTCGCACCTCGGCGACGCCCGCGCCACGGAAATGTCTTTGCGCGGCGAATGGAACCTCGGCCAGCTCATGCGGCAGGCTGCGGGGCAGGCGGCTCTGCTCGTCGGCTTCACCACCTATACCGGCTACGTTTCCGCCGCCTCGCAGTGGGACGGCGAGGTCGAGCACAAATGGGTGCGCCCGGCGCTGCCCGACAGCGTGGAGTACCTGTTCCACCGCAGCGGGCTGGACCGGTTTTTCCTGCGACTGGACGTCCCCGCGGCGCAGCCCCTGCGCGAAACCCTGCTGGAACGCGCCATCGGCGTGCTCTACCTGCCGCAAACCGAGCGCGCCAGCCACTATTTCGTCACTTCGCTGGCACAGCAATTCGACGCCGTGTTCCACCTGGACGAAACCGCTGCGCTCGAACCGCTGGACACGCCGCCGCACTGGCATCGCCCGGAGCCGGCGCTGGCGGCGGATTGACGACGTGAAGGTGTGCGCATGACACCCGCTGCCGCGCTCGACGTGTCCATCGACTGCCAGGCCGCCGTGCTGCAGGGCTGCCTGGTGCTGCCGCCCGACGCCTTCGCGCTGGTGGCATTCGCCCACGGCAGCGGCAGCAGCCGTTTCAGCCGGCGCAACCAGCGCGTCGCGCAGTTTTTGCAGCGCGCCGGGTTGGGCACGTTGCTGCTGGATTTGCTCACGGCGGAGGAGAACGCCGTCGATCAATACACGGCGCAGTACCGTTTCGACATCGCGCGGCTGGCGGCGCGGCTGACCGACGTGGTCGATTGGCTGGCGCGGCAGCCGGCGACGCAGGCGCTGCCGCTCGGGCTGTTCGGCGCCAGTACCGGCGCGGCAGCGGCACTGATCGCCGCGGCACAGCGGCCGCAGCGTGTCGGCGCGGTGGTGTCGCGCGGCGGCCGGCCCGACCTGGCCGGACAGGCGCTACCCCGGGTGCGCGCGCCGACTCTGCTCATCGTCGGCGGCCTGGACACCGAGGTCATCACCCTCAACGCCGCGGCGGCGCAGCAGCTCGGTGGCGAGCATCGCACCGTCATCGTCCCCGGTGCGACGCACCTGTTCGAGGAGCCGGGCAAGCTCGACGAAGTGGCCCGGCTGGCCGCCGACTGGTTCGTGCAGCACTTGCGCCCGGCCAAACGCTGAGCCGGGCAGACCTGTTCAAATAGCGGGTCTATGCAATCCGCTGAAAAACCCTCGAACTTTTTGCGCCAGATCATCGAGCGCGATCTGGCGCAGGGCACCTATGCCCACCGCCGTTTTGCCGGACGTCCGGCCGACGCCGCAACCCACGCTGCCGGCCAGCCCGATCCGGCGCGCATCCGCACCCGCTTTCCTCCCGAGCCCAACGGCTACCTGCACATCGGCCACGCCAAGAGCATCTGCCTGAACTTCGGTCTGGCGCAGGACTATGGCGGCATCTGCCACCTGCGGTTCGACGACACCAACCCGGAAAAGGAAGACCAGGAGTACGTCGACGCCATCATCGACATGGTGCGCTGGCTGGGATTCGACTGGAACGTCGGCGGAGTGTCGCATCTGTATTACGCCAGCGACGATTTCGATTTCATGTACCGCTGCGCCTGCGCGCTGATCGAGGACGGGCTGGCGTATGTCGACGAGCAGAGCGCCGAAGACATGCGTCGCAACCGCGGCACGCTCACCGAGCCCGGAGTGGACAGCCCGTGGCGCAACCGTCCGGCAGCAGAAAGCCTGCGGCGCTTCGAGGAAATGCGCGCCGGGCAGCACGCCGAGGGCAGCATGGTGCTGCGGGCGAAAATCGACATGGCCTCGCCCAACATCAATCTGCGCGACCCGACGATTTACCGCATCCGCTTCGCCCGGCATCACCGTACCGGCGATGCCTGGTGCATCTACCCGATGTACACCTTCGCCCATCCCATCGAAGACGCGATGGAGTGCATCAGCCACAGCATCTGCACCCTGGAGTTCGAAGACCAGCGGCCGTTCTACGACTGGTTGCTCGATCACCTCGTCCGTCTCGGGCTGGTGGCTAGCCCGCGGCCGCATCAGTACGAGTTTGCCCGCCTCAACCTCACTTACGTGGTGACGAGCAAGCGCAAATTGGCGCAGTTGGTGCAGGACGGCCATGTGCAGGGCTGGGACGATCCGCGCATGCCCACGCTGGTGGGTCTGCGCCGTCGCGGCTACACCCCGGAAAGCCTGCGCCTGTTCGCCGAGCGCATCGGTGTGAGCAAGGCCGATTCCTGGATCGATTACAGCGTGCTGGAGCAGGCGTTGCGCGACGACCTGGAGGCGCGCGCACCGCGGGCGATGGCCGTCCTCGATCCCTTGCTGCTCGAAATGACCAACTGGGCCGAGGTGTTCGGCGCCGCGGATCATGCCGAGCCGTGCAGCGCGCCGGTGCATCCGGCGCAGCCCGAACGCGGTCGGCGCAGTTTCGATCTCACTGCGCAGGTATGGATCGAGCGCGAGGATTTCATGGAAACCCCGCCCAAGGGGTATCACCGCCTCACCCCCGGCGGGCTGGTGCGGTTGAAGTACGGCTACGTCGTGCGCTGCACCGGCTGCGAAAAAGACGCGCAGGGCAGGGTGGTCAAGGTGCTGGCCGAGCTGCTGCCCGACACCAGGAGCGGCACGCCCGGAGCCGATGCCGTCAAGGTCAAAGGCGTCATCACCTGGGTGAGCGCCCAGCGCGGCGTGGCTGCGCAGGTGCGTCTGTTCGACCGCCTGTTCACGCAGGCGCAGCCCGATGCCGGGGGGCGCGATTTTGTCGCCGCGCTCAACCCGCACAGCCTGCAGGTGGTGCAGGGTTACGTCGAGCCGTCGCTTGCCACGGCCGATGCGGGCAGCACGTTCCAGTTCGAACGCCACGGCTATTTCGTCGCCGACCGCATCGACCACACGGCGCAGTCCCCCGTGTTCAACCGCACGGCCACGCTCAAAGACAGTTGGGGCAAGTGATGCCCGTTGCCGGGGACACACTGAGTTTCGGTGCGCCGCTGCCCGCGGGCCTGGACGCGCGCGAGCGTCTGCGGCTGCAGGGTTTTTGCGTGCTCGGCGCGCAGCAGCTGGCCACGCTGGCCGGATACGACCCTGCCGACTGCCCGCCTGCGTTTGCGCTGTGGAACGATCTGCCGGCCGACGGTTACCTCAAGGACGGCGGGCACTACCGCTTTCGCCGCCACGGCAGCTTTGTCCAGACCCTGCCGACGCCGCATCACCCGGGCGGACTGCAGCAGGTGCCGCATCGGGCGCACTGGCAGCCCACGGCGTACAACGCGCTGCATGGCGGCATGCTGCGCTGGTTCGACCCACTGAGCGACAGCCTGCTGCAGGCCGGATTCTGGCAGCCGCTGCTGCTCGGGCTCGGCCAGTTGTTCGCGCAGGTGAGAGCGGCGTCGCAATGGTTCATCGAGGCGCACCAGTTCCGCATCGATGCGCGCGAAGGCGTCGGCCGGCCCACTCCCGAAGGCGCGCACCGCGACGGGGTGGATTTCGTCGCCGTGATCCTCATAGCCCGCCACGCCATCCGTGGCGGCGAAACCCGCGTGTTCGAGCTCGACGGCCAGCGCGGTGTGCGCTTTACGCTCAGCGAGCCATGCAGCGCGCTGCTGATGGACGACACCCGGGTGATCCACGAAACCACGCCGGTGCTGCCTGACGCGCCGGGAACGGGAAGTTGGCGCGACACCCTGGTGTTGACCTACCGCGCCGGGGGATTTTTGCAGCCGTGATTTATTGATTTGAATCAAGGCAAAAGTTTGCCGACGCTGTTTCACGCAGACACGCACAACACAAATGGTTACATAATTGCCACTTGATGCTCGTCAATGTGGCGATTTCCTTTTCCGGAGTACCTACCATGCGCTTTACCTCTCGCCTGCTCGCCGGCCTGATGGCGTCGAGCCTGCCGCTTGTCGCCGCGTATGCCCAGACCACGGCGTCGGCAGAAGACCTCCAGGCCACCCGCGCGGTGTCTGCCGAACTGCTCAAAACCCTCAGCGGCAAGTTGCAAGAGAGCATGAAGGCCAACGGCCCTGCCGGGTCGATTCCGGTGTGCAAGACCATCGCCCCGCAAATCGCCCTCGGACTGGCTGACAAAACCGGCTGGAAAATCACCCGCGTCGGCACCCGCGTGCGCAATGTCGACATGGGCACGCCCAACGTCTGGCAGCACAAGGCGCTGGCGCACCTGAACGCCGACCTGAAATCAGGCGCCAAGCCGGAAACGCTGGAGTGGAGCGAAGTCGTGATGGAAAACGGCAAGCCGACGCTGCACTACGCCAAAGCCATCGTGCTGCAGACGCAGTGCGTGGCCTGCCACGGCACCGCCGAGCAACTCGCCCCCGGAGTGGCCGACAAGCTGAAGGTCGAATACCCGCACGATCAGGCCACCGGCTACGCGCCGGGACAGCTGCGTGGGGCGGTGGTCATCAGCCGCCCGCTCTGATCGGGGCTAAACGGGCAAGGCGCCAGCCCGACTACCGGGCGCTGTCGTCGCGGCAGCGAGAGCAGTGGGCGTCGCCGCGCCTGGACAGCGGGCGCCACCGCGCCCGGGCCTACCACCGCAGGTAGGCGTTTTTGTTTCCGGTCTGCACCGTGATTTTGTGCGTTTGCCCGCGGTGTGTGCCTTCGATGGTGTAGCTGCCCTTGGGCGCCTGCACATAGCACAGCGGGCCGTCTGCGGTGAACGATGCCAGCGTCCTGCCTTGCTGCAAAATACGGATGGGCACGTCGGCCAGATACGCGCCGCGTGGCCCCTCGACCATCCAGAATCCGAGGTTGAACTGCGGCGCCAAGGCCTGCAGCGCCTTCAGGTCGTCTTCGCCCACGCCGCCGCAGACATACGACAACTCGCCGGCGTGATGCACCTGCGCGGCCTGGCTGATCGCCGGGCCGAACAGGCCGATGAGCAATGCGCCGGCTGCAGCGCCCCGGCGCAGGACATGATGCGTGACTGTCATGTTCGCACTCCTTTCTGCATCGAAACATCGTGCCCCACTATAGACCAGGGCCGGCGCACGCGGTTCAGCGCCGTCGCCGTGTTTCAGTTTGGCTTCATTTTGCCGCTGCGCTGCGCGGCGTATGCAGGTTGGGCAGGAAGACGGCGAGCAGTCCGATCAGTGGCAGAAACGAGCACAACTGGTAGACGGCGTCGATGCCCCACAGATCAGCCAGTTGGCCGAGCACCGCCGCGCCCACCCCACCCAGGCCGAACGCCAGACCGAAAAACAAGCCGGCCACCGTGCCGACCTTGCCCGGCATGAGTTCCTGGGCGTACACCACCATCGACGGAAACGCCGACGCCAGCATGAAACCAATGATGGCGCTGAGAACCGCCGACACCTCCAGGCTGGCATACGGCAGCGCTAGCGTGAACGGCGCCACGCCAAGGATGGACACCCAGATCACCGCTTTGCGGCCGATGCGGTCGCCGATCGGCCCGCCCAGCAGCGTGCCGGCAGCCACGGAGAACAGGAAGATGAACAAGTGATATTGGCCGACCTCAGTGCTCACATGAAATTTGTGCATCAAATAAAAAATCAGATAGCTATTGATGCTGGCCAGGTAGAAAAATTTGGAAAAGATCAGCGCGAGCAAAACGGCCAGGGTACGCCGCACGACACCAGGCGGCAGCGGTGCCGATTTGGCGGCGGCCGATTTTTTCGGCAGCCGGTGTTGATGGCTGTACCAGCGGCCCACGCCGGTGAGCACGATGATCGCCAGCAGCGCGGCTAGGGCAAACCAAGCTACGCTGTGTTGTCCGTGCGGCAGCACGATCCACGCCGCCAGCAACGGGCCGGTGGCCGTGCCGGCGTTGCCGCCGACCTGGAAAATCGACTGCGCCAGGCCATGTCGCCCGCCGGAGGCCATGCGAGCCACGCGCGACGACTCCGGGTGGAAAATCGACGAGCCGGTGCCGACCATCGCCGCGGCGAGCAACAGGATGGGAAAGTTGGGCGCGAGCGACAGCGTGAGCAGTCCGGTGAGGGTGAAACCCATGCCCACGGCGAGCGAGTACGGTTTGGGGTGTTTGTCGGTGTACGCGCCTACCAGCGGCTGCAGCAGCGACGCGGTGAACTGGTAGGTCAGGGTGATCAGGCCGATCTGGCCGAAGTTCAGATGAAAATCGGTTTTGAACAGCGGATAGATCGCCAGCATCAACGACTGGATCATGTCGTTGAGAAAGTGCGAGAAGCTGATCGCGCCGAGAATGCGGAACGTGGTCTGCTCCGCCTGCGCGCTGCTGGGCGCGCCAAGCGCCGGGGTCGTTGGGGTGGAACTCACGGTTTGTCGTCGGTGTTTGCGGGGAGGGCGCATCAGGAAGAATTGCGCAGGCGCAAGAATAGTCCGGCGACGAATTGTTTGCACAGGCATGGAATTGCCTTCGCCGCTGCTGCGCCCTGCGCAAGCGGGCGGGGTGCCGGCAAAAACGAACGATCGTTCTATTTTTCCGCCGGTCGTGCATAGAATAGAAAAAACCTCAATGGAGACGGCGATGACACCGCATCAACTCTTGGAACGCTTCGGCCCGCGAGAAGCGATGGATTACGACGTGGTCGTCGTCGGCGCCGGCCCGGGCGGTCTGGCGACGGCGATCCACATCAAACAACTGGCGCAGCAATCCGGCCGTGAGATTTCCGTGTGCGTGCTGGAAAAAGGCTCTGAAGCCGGGGCGCACATCCTGTCGGGGGCGATCATGGATCCGCGGGCGCTGACCGAGCTGTTCCCCGACTGGCAGGCGATGGGCGCGCCGCTGAACCAGCCGGTGACCGCCGACGAATTCTTGTTTCTCGGCGCCACCAGCGCGCGCGCGGTGCCCACGGCGTTGTTGCCGGATTGCTTCAGGAACCACGGCAATTACGTGATCAGCCTGGGCAACGTGGTGCGCTGGCTGGCGCAGCAGGCCGAAGCGCTCGGCGTCGAGATCTTCCCCGGATTTGCCGCCGCCGAAGTGCTGTACGACGCGCAAGGCCGGGTGTGCGGCGTGGCCACCGGCAACCAGGGTGTGGGCCGGGACGGCGAGCCGACCGACCATTTCCAGCTCGGCATGGAGCTGCGCGCCAAATACACCGTGTTCGCCGAGGGCTCGCGCGGTCAGCTCGGGCGCCAGCTCATGGCCCGGTTCAAGCTCGACGCCGGGCGCGATCCGCAGGCTTACGGCATCGGCATCAAGGAGCTGTGGGAAGTCGCCGCGGACCAGCACCGGCCGGGGCTGGTGGTGCATACCGCCGGCTGGCCGCTGGATGCGCACACCTACGGCGGCGGGTTTGTCTATCACCTGGAAGACCGCAAGGTCGCCGTCGGCTTCGTCGTCGGCCTGGATTACACCAATCCCTGGCTGAGTCCGTTCGAGGAATTCCAGCGCCTGAAAACCCACCCGGCGCTGCGCGGGGTGTTCGACGGCGGCAAGCGCCTGGGTTACGGCGCGCGCACCATTACCGCAGGCGGGCTGCTGTCGCTGCCCAAACTGGTCTTTCCCGGCGGCTGCCTGGTCGGTTGCGAGGCAGGGTTTCTCAACGCCTCGCGCATCAAGGGCAGCCATGCGGCGATCAAGAGCGGCATGCTCGCCGCGCAGGCCATCGTCCAGGCGCTTGCCGACGGCAGGGCGCTCGACGAACTCGGCGCCTACCCGGCGGCATTCGAGCAGTCGTGGCTGTACGACGAGCTGAAAACGGCGCGCAATTTCAAGCAATGGTTCAAAAAGGGGCGCGCGGTGGGCACGCTGATGACGGGGATCGAACGCTGGCTGCTGCCCCGGCTGGGAGTGAAATCCCCGCCGTGGACGCTGCACCACCAGACCCCGGACCACGCCATGCTCAAACCCGCGGCGCAGTGTCCGCGCATCGATTACCCCAAACCCGACGGCGTGCTCACCTTCGACCGTCTCAGCTCGGTCTACCTGAGCAACACCAATCACGAAGAAAACCAGCCGCCGCATCTCACGCTCAAGGACGTGTCGGTGCCGGTGCAGATCAACCTCAAGACCTACGCCGGGCCGGAGCAGCGTTACTGCCCGGCCGGGGTGTACGAGTTCGTCAAAGGCAGCGATGGCAACGACCGGCTGCAGATCAATGCGCAGAACTGCGTGCACTGCAAAACCTGCGACGTCAAGGATCCGACGCAAAACATCGTCTGGGTCGCGCCCGAGGGCGGCGGTGGGCCGAACTACGTCGGCATGTGACGTCGCCGCGTGACTCCTGCGGCGCGGCGGTGCCGCGCAGCCGCCGGCGGGCACGCGCAAACGCGGGGGTGTGGGGCCTGTCCGCCCAGCCGGCACCGCCTGTGCGTCGCATCGACCGATACACTCTGTCGGATTTTCATCGGCCGGATGTTTGACCGCGCGGCAAGTCGTCAGCTCCCGGCCGTCCGCTCTTGCTGCCCTGCATGCCTGGTTCACTTCCCCTGTCCGTTTCGTCTTCGAGCGCCCCGCCGCCCGGCCAGTCAACGATGCAGCGCCGGCTGCGTCTGGGCTTCTGGCTGCTGATCGCGCTGACGCTGGGCTTCGGCGCCTGGCTGGCGTGGATCAACTGGCAGCGCCAAAGCGACATGCTGCGCACCACGCTGCGGGTGGAGACGGCGTTTCTCGCCGATGCCACTTCGGCCTATCTCGACCGCTACGAAATGGTCATGGCCGCCCTGGGTGACGAATTGCAGGCCCGCCCGCAGTTGCTCGCCGAGCCGCGGCTGCTGCGCCCGGTGTTGCAGCGTTATCGCGCACTGCTCGGCGCGGATCAGGCGCTGGCGATCAATCTGTCCACCCCGGACGGCCAGGTATTCGCCACCTCCCTGCCCGAAGACACGCCGCTGCCGAACTTCAGCACCATGCCCGAAATCTGGGAAGGCATCCGCGAAGCGCAACAGACGCAGCGGCTGGAGGTTGGCAGGGCGGTCATCGGCCCCATGCTGCACCGTTGGGTGATTCCGCTGCGGCTGATGGTCAAAAACGCCGCCGGCCAACCGCAGTGGCTGATTGCCGTCCCGGTCGAACTCAACGATTTTCTCGACCGCTGGCGACGCTCGGTCGCAGCAGCGCAGTACGCCATGCCCGGGATGTCCATCGCGCTGATGCGCGCCGACGGCTATCTGCTGGCGCGCTGGCCGGCGCCGACGACCGGGGATCTGGCGCAGTTCTACGGCACACGCCGGCAGGGCGCGCTGGCACGCGCCGCGCAGGATGCGCCGCAGGCGATGAGCGGGGAATTCAGCGGCCGGGTCGACTCGGACCAGATTCCGCGGCTGGGCGCCTGGGTGCGGCTGCCGCACGACGGCGTGGTGGTCAATATGACGGTGCCGCGCGCGCTGCTGTGGCGCAACTTTTGGCGGGCGTACTGGCCGGCGCTGACCATCCTGGCCGCCTGGCTGGCCATCCTCTGGCTCGCCTACCGGCTGGTCAGCCGGCAGGCCGAGCGCGAACGGGCGCAACTGAGCGACCGCGCCGACATCATGTACCGCCTGGCCAACCAGGACAGCCTGACCGGCCTGCTCAACCGCCGTGGCATGGGCGAGCATCTGCAGCGCGCGCACGAGCTGGCGCGCGAAACCGGCGTGGGCTATGCCCTGGTGCTGTTCGACCTGGATCATTTCAAGCTGATCAACGACGGCTTCGGCCATGCGGCGGGTGACGCCGTGCTGCAGCAGGTGGCGCATTTGCTGCAGACCCGCGTGCGCCGGGAAGACCAGGTGGCGCGGTGGGGAGGGGAGGAATTCCTGCTGCTGCTTCCCGCCTCCACGGCCGAGACCGCGCGCACCACGGCGGAAAAACTGCGCGAGCTCATCGCGCATACCCGCATGTCGGTCGGTGGCGCCGAGTTGCGCCTGACGGCCAGCTTCGGCGTGGCCGCCTGGGAGCCGCAGCGCACGCCGACCATCGCCGAACTGCTCGGGCAATGCGACTCGGCGCTCTACAACGCCAAGGCGGGCGGGCGCAACCGCGTGGCGCTGTTCGAGGGGCAGTCGGCGCACGACTATTTACGCGGCTTCACCCTCAAGCGCGCCATCGAGGACGACCGCATCCGCGCCGCGTACCAGCCGCTGGTGTCGCTGGCGGACGGGCGGATCGTCGGCTACGAGGCGCTGGCGCGGCTGGTGAGCGAAAACGGCGAGGTGATCGCCGCCGGGCAGTTCATCGACGTGGCCAACCGCCTGCGGCTGGAGCACCATATCGACGCGCGCGTGTCCAAGCAGGTCATGGCGCACTGCAGCCAGCGGCTGAACCAGACCGGAGAGCCGGTGAAGTACATGATCAACTGCTCGGCGGACTTCCTCAGCCGTGCCGAAGACGTGCAAACCCTGCTCGGTCGCGCGCAGCATTACTGCCAGACCTGCGCCGCCGGCCTGAACGGCACGGACAAGCCGCTGGTGATCGAAATCACCGAGCGCCAGCTCATCGGCGACGCCGAGGCGGTACGCAAGCTGGTGCAGCCGCTGATCGACTTCGGCTTCCAGCTCGCCGTGGACGACTTCGGCAGCGGCTATTCCTCGTATCTCTATGTGCTCAAGCTGCCGGTGCGTTACATCAAAATCGAAGCCGAACTCGTGCGTCAGGCCGCGGGCAGCGAGCGGGCGCGCACCATGGTGCGGTCGATCAACGGCATGGCGCACGACCTGGGCATCCTGACCATCGCCGAAGGCATCGAAGACGCCGCCACGGCAGACGCCATGCGCCAGATCGGCGTCGATTGGGGACAGGGTTACTACTGGGGCAAGCCGCAGATCCCCGATTGAGCCCCAGAGCCGCCGGATCGGTTCAAATACGAGGTTTTCCCTCGATGCGTCGTATGCAATTCGTCGTGCGCCAACCCGACCCGCGTGCGCAGCACCGCCTGCTGCAGGCGGGAACCCATCCGCTGCTGGCGCAGTTGTTTGCCGCGCGCGGCGTGCAGGACGCGCGCGAACTGGAACTGGACCTGCCGCATCTGCTGCCGCCGACGCAGCTCAAAGGGGCGCAGCAGGCTGCCGTCGCGCTGGCCGACGCCATCGCCCGGGGACAGCGCCTGCTCATCGTCGCCGACTACGACTGCGACGGCGCCACGGCCTGTGCCGTCGGCCTGCGCGGCCTGCGGGCGATGGGCGCGCAAGTGTCCTACCTCGTTCCCAACCGCTTCACCACGGGGTACGGCCTGTCGCCGGCGGTGGTCGATCTGGCCCTGCAGCACCCGGCCGGACGTCCCGACTGGATCATCACCGTGGACAACGGCATCGCCAGCGTCGATGGCGTGGCGCATGCCAGGACGCACGGCGTGCGCGTGCTCGTCACCGACCATCATCTGCCGGGGCCGGTCCTGCCCGCTGCCGACGTCATCGTCAACCCAAACCAGCCCGGCTGCGATTTCCCGAGCAAGTCGATCGCCGGGGTCGGGGTGATGTTTTACGTGCTGCTGGCCCTGCGATCGGAACTGCGCCGGCGCGGCGTGTTCGACGCCGCCGGCCAGCCGCGGCTGGACGCGCTGCTCGATCTGGTCGCGCTGGGCACCGTGGCCGATGTGGTACGGCTGGACGCGAACAACCGCCTGCTGGTGGCGCAGGGGCTCAAGCGCATCCGGGCCGGGCGCATGCAGCCCGGCATTGCCGCGCTGCTGCAGGTCGCCGGGCGCGTGGCGGCGCGCCTGGGCAGTGCGGATCTCGGCTTTGCCCTGGGGCCGCGGGTCAATGCCGCCGGCCGGCTGGCCGACATGACGGTCGGCATCGAATGTCTGAGCACCGACGACCCGGCGCGGGCGCTGCAGCTGGCGCAGCAGCTCGACGGCTTGAACCGTGAGCGCCGCGGCATCGAAGACGGCATCAAAGCCGAGGCGCTGCAGATGCTCGACCAGCTCGATGCCGGCGCGCAGACCGGCACCGCGGCCATCAGCCTGTTCGCGCCGCACTGGCATGAAGGGGTGATCGGCATCGTCGCCGGGCGGATCAAGGACCGCGAGCATCGCCCCACGTTCGTCTTCGCCCCGGCAGAAGACGGCACGCTGCGCGGCTCGGGACGGTCGATCGCCGGATTCCATCTGCGCGACGCGCTGGACCTCATCGCCAAGCGCGAGCCCGGCCTGCTGTTGCGCTTTGGCGGCCATGCGATGGCCGCGGGTTGCACCCTGGTGGCAGACGGCTTCGAGCGGTTTCGCGCCGCCTTCGCCCAGCTTGCCGCCGAATGGCTGGAGCCGGCGATGCTGCAGCGCCGGCTGGAGGTCGACGGGCCGTTGCCGGCACAGTGGCTGCTGCCCGAGATGGCGGCGCTGCTGGGCGCGCAGGTGTGGGGCCAGGGATTTGCCGCGCCGCTGTTCAGCGCCCGTGTGCAGGTGCGGCAGCAGCGGCTGATCGGCGAGCGCCACCTCAAGTCCAAGGTGCGGTTGCTCGACGCCGAGGGCGTCGCGACCGACACGTTGTTCGACCTCGTCGCCTGGGGGCGCACCGAATTCCTGCCCGACGAGGCGCGCATTGCCTACCGGCTGGAGAACAACACCTGGCAGGGGGTGACGCAGCTGCAGCTCGTGCTCGAAGCGGTGGAGGGGTGACGCTCAGCGTCGCGTCGCCGCGCGCTGCACACAGTCCACGTAAGCCGCGCCGTCGGGCGGCAGACCGGTGCGCTGCGCCGTCCACAACATCTCGCCCAGACACTCCATGATGGCGTGGTGCGCCGCGTGTTCGCCCCGCCGGCTGCGCAGCAGCTCGAACGCCTGGCGAATTCCCGGCGGCTGGTCGATCGACACCTGCTCGCTGATCGACAAATGCATCGACAGATGCAGAAACGGATTGCTGCGCCCCTGTTCGACGCTGTAATCGCGGTCGCGGCTGCTCACGTCGGCCAGCTCGTCGTGATACTCCGGATGCTGTTCGATCCAGCCGACGGCGATGAGCTCCAGCGGCGTGAGGACGCCGCCGGCGCAGTGGCGCTGCCATGCCGAAATGAAAAACTGCCGGACATCGTCTTTGCTTGGGTTGAACATGGTGGTGTGATTGTCCCGCAGATGCGCGGGCGCCGGGGCATCAATCCCCTGCGTGCCGGTTTTGCGCGATCATGGAGCCTGTCAACGCGAAAGGACACTGCGCCATGCCGATGCTCGATTCCAGCGCGCTGCGCCAACTGTTCGACGACGCCCGCACGCACAACGCCTGGCTGGACAAGCCGGTTTCCGAGGCGTTGCTGCACCAGCTCTACGACCACATGAAATGGGGGCCGACATCGGCCAACTGCTCGCCGGCGCGCATCGTCTTCGTCCGGTCGCCAGCGGCCAAGGCGCGGCTGGCGCCGTGCATGAGCGAAGGCAACCGCGCCAAGACGCTGCAGGCGCCGGTGACGGCGATCATCGGCATGGACATGGCGTTTGACGAGCGGCTGCCCGAGCTGTTTCCGCACAACCCCGAGGCGCGCGGCTGGTTCGCCGGCAAGCCCGATGTCATCGCCAGCACCGCGCTGCGCAACAGCAGTCTGCAGGGCGGCTACTTCATCCTCGCCGCGCGAGCGCTGGGTCTGGACTGCGGGCCGATGAGCGGATTCGACGCCGACGCGGTCAACGCGGCGTTTTTCGCCGACTCGACCGTCCGGGTCAATTTTTTGTGCAACCTCGGCTACGGCGATCCGCAGGGGCTGTTTCCGCGCGGCCCGCGGCTGCGGTTCGACCAGGCGTGCCGCATCGTCTGAGGGGCGGCGACGGAGCGTCGCAACGTGCCGGGCGGACTCACCGTCCTTCACTGGCCTGCTGCAGCCGGTGATGCATGCGCTGCAGGCCGAGCCACACGAGCAGGGCGATGATGGGGATGGAGATGCCCTCGGCCAGTTTGGGCTGGATGTGCAGCCAGTGTTCGGCGGCTTCGAACAAATGGCCGACCAGCGACGCCATGTAATAGGTGATCGCCGCCACCGACAGCCCTTCGACCGTCTGCTGCAGCCGCAGCTGCAGAGACTGGCGGCGGTTCATCGACGCCAGCAGCCCGCGGTTTTGCTGTTGTATCGCCACTTCCACCCGCGTGCGCAGCAGGTTGCTGCAGCGTGAAACACGCTCGGACAGCGCCTGCTGCCGGCGTGCCGCCCAGGCGCAGGTTTGCATCGCCGGCGCCAGGCGACGTTCGAGGAACTGGCCGAGGGTCTGCAGGCCGAAAATCGGCGCTTCGCGCAAATCGGCGACGCGACGGTTGACCAGGTCGTAGTACGCGGCAGCCGCGGTGAAGCGGGCGTGCGAGGCGGCGTAAACCCCTTCGACGGTCGAGGCCAGCTGCGTCAGCCGGTCCAGCGTCTGGTGGTCGCGCTGCACGTCGTCGTCGGCGCCGTTGCTGCCGATGACGTTCATGATGCCCACCAGATCCTGCTCGTAGCGGTTGAGCTGCGGGGTGAGTTCGCGCGCCAGCGGCAGCGCCAGCAGCGCCAGCAGACGGTAGGTTTCGATTTCCAGCAGACGCTGCACCAGACGCCCACGCCGGCGTTCGGACATCGGCTTGCTCAGCACGATGAAGCGGGTGTAGCCGTCCGGGCCGATGCGCAGATCGGTATACACCTGGGCATTGGCGTCGGTCACTTCGGCGCCCACCAGCGCGTCGGCGTCGAGCACCGCGGAAAAATCCGGCGGCGTTTCAACCGGCAACTCGCCTTCGGCGAACACGGCCACCTGATTGGCGCACAGCCGCTGACCGGGGATGCGCGCGCGCCAGTCGGCCGACACGCGCTCGCACGCCGGGTGGGCGAACAGCGGCTGATCCGCCGCCGGCCGTTCATGGGTGATGAAGGTGTAGCTGACGAACTCGCCGTGGCGTTCCCAGCGCAGGCGCACAGGGCCGATCTGCTCGGTGTGAAACATGCTGTGCGGTGCCGGCAGGGGCAGGTGCAGATTGCTCAGCAGTTCGGTGAGGTGGACGAAAGCCTGCTGCGATTCCTCCGCAGTCACCAGCATCACCTGATGGCTGATCTGCGCCGGCGCGCCGATGCGCTCGTAGGGCCGGGCGTGGATTTCGTTGTGCAGTTGCTGACGCAGCGGATGATCGGTCATGGGCGTGGGCGAATGGGCGGAACGGCGCGGGTGAGGCGCGGAACTGGTATGATGCAAAAGTTTTGTGCAATGCGGAACGCAAGTCGATCTGTTGCGCGCAAGGCACACTATGGTACCGGCCCGGCATGAACCTGCCGTCCGGGGCCAGCAGTGGCGAAATCGCAAACCGGCTCGACCAGGTGTCGGACGCCGCGCGGTGCACAGGCTGCAGATGCTCGCGGCGGCCCGATCGGAGCCGGATTTCAGACCCAACTTGGATAGGAAACATCATGACTGTCTCGATGCGTCAAATGCTCGAAGCCGGGGTGCACTTCGGCCACCAGACCCGCTTCTGGAACCCGCGCATGGCCCCCTACATCTACGGCCACCGCAACAAGATCCACATCATCAATCTGGAAAAAACCCTGCCGCTGTACCTCGAAGCGCTGAAATTCGCGCGCGAGCTGGCCAAGCGGCGTGGCACGATTCTGTTCGTCGGCACCAAGCGCCAGGCCGGCGAGATCATCCGCGAGCAGGCGCAACGCTGCGGCATGCCCTATGTGGACCAGCGCTGGCTCGGGGGCATGCTGACCAATTTCAAAACCGTCAAGACCTCGATCAAGAAACTCAAGGACATGCAGGCGCAGGCCGCCGAAGGCGTGACCGAGCACATGAGCAAAAAAGAGGCGCTGACGTTCCACCGCGAAATGGAAAAGCTGGAAAAGTCCATTGGCGGGATCCAGGACATGGCGGCTCTGCCCGATGCGCTGTTCGTCATCGACGTTGGCTATCACAAAATCGCCATCGCCGAAGCGCAGGCGCTGGGCATCCCGGTGATCGGTGTGGTCGATACCAACCACTCGCCGCTGGGCGTGACGCACATCATCCCGGGCAATGACGACTCGGCCAAGGCCGTGGCGCTGTACGCCCAGGGCATGGCCGACGCTATCCTCGAGGGCAAGGCCGACGCCGTCAACGACGTGGTGCAGGCCGTCAGCGAGGGCGAGGAGGAATTCGTCGAGGTGCAGGAAGAATCGCCCACGGCTTGACGCGCAAGGGCAATGGGCGCCGGGTGCATGCATCGCGGACGGCATCGATCGGCGCCATGGCCCGTTTCGCCGGCCTGAAACCAGACGGGGCTGCACATCACAGCCCCTTTTTTACAGCTCGTTTTAACCCGATTTCGCAATTTCGTAGTCAAGGAGTTCAATGATGGCGGCTATTACCGCAAGCATGGTGGCAGAACTGCGTGCCAAGACCGACGCACCGATGATGGAGTGCAAAAAAGCGCTGACCGAGGCTGACGGTGACATGGGCCGTGCCGAGGAAATCCTGCGCGTCAAGCTCGGCAGCAAGGCGAGCAAGGCGGCGTCGCGCGTGACCGCCGAGGGCATCGTCGCCGCGTTCATCGATGGCTCGACCGGCGCGCTGGTCGAACTCAATTGCGAAACCGACTTCGTCGCCAAGAACGACGATTTCCTCAATTTTGGCAATGATCTGGCCAAGCTCGTCGCACAGCACGATCCGGCCGACGTGGCCGCGCTGTCGGCGCTGAGCCAGGACGGCGAAACCGTCGAGGCGCGGCGCAGCCGGCTGATCGGCAAAATCGGCGAAAACATGACCATCCGCCGCTTCAAACGGTTTGCCGCCGGACACAAGCTGATGCACTACCTGCACGGCACGCGCATCGGCGTGGTGGTCGAATACAGCGGCGATGACGTCGCCGCCAAGGACGTGGCGATGCACGTGGCGGCCATGAAGCCCGTGGCCCTGTCGTCGGCTGACGTGCCTGCCGAGCTGATCGAAAAAGAGCGTTCGATCGCCACACAAAAGGCCGCCGAGTCGGGCAAACCAGCCGATATCGTGGCCAAAATGGTCGACGGCGCCGTGCAGAAGTATCTCAAGGAAGTGTCGCTGCTCGACCAGGCCTTCGTGAAAAACGACAAGCTCACCGTCGGCCAGATGCTCAAAGCGGCCAACACCACGGTGCACGGTTTCACCATGTACGTGGTGGGCGAGGGCATCGAAAAAAAGTCGGAGAATTTTGCCGAGGAAGTGGCGGCGCAGATGGCTGCAGCCAAGCAAGGCTGAGCGCCGTCGCCCGCCTGACCGCGGCGGCCGGACGCGGCGCCGCGCCGGCGGGCGCTGCGTCGTGTGATGTTCTGCCCGTCACTGGGGTGTCCATGTCCAGATATCAACGTGTTCTGCTCAAGCTTTCTGGCGAAGCCCTGATGGGAGACGACGCCTACGGCATCAACCGCGCCACCATCGAGGCGATGGTGCGCGACATCGCCGAGGTGGTGCACAGCGGTGTGCAGCTGGCCATCGTCATCGGCGGCGGCAATATTTTTCGTGGTGTCGCCGGCGGTGCCGTGGGGATGGATCGGGCCACGGCCGACTACATGGGCATGCTGGCCACGGTGATGAATTCGCTCGCCCTGGGCGACGCGATGAAACACGCCGGGCTGCAGCCGCGGGTGATGTCGGCCATCGCCATCGATCAGGTGGTCGAGTCCTACGTGCGGCCGAAGGCGCTGCAATACCTGGACGAAGGCAAGTCGGTGATCTTCGCCGGCGGTACCGGCAATCCGTTTTTCACCACCGATACCGCAGCGGCGCTGCGTGCGGCGGAAATCGGCGCCGAGGTCATGCTCAAGGCGACCAAGGTCGACGGCATCTACACCGCGGATCCGGCCAAGGACCCGCACGCGCGGCGCTACGCCCGCATCAGCTTCGACGACGCCATCGCCCAGCGTCTGCAGATCATGGACGCCACGGCCTTTGCCCTGTGCCGTGAGCAGAAAATGCCCATTCGCGTCTTCAGCATTTTCAAACCCGGAGCGCTGATGCGTGTGGTGCAGGGCGAGGACGAAGGCACGGACGTGTTCGTCTGAGCGCATCGCCGCGCTTGCATCCCCGCCGCGCAGCCGCTGCGGCGCGCGCGGCGGGTGTTTTGTTCCAGATCCGTTTGTGGAGTGCATCATGGGAATTGCCGAAATCAAGAAAACCACCGAAGACAAAATGCACAAGTCGATCGAGGCGCTCAAGTCCGACCTGGCCAAGGTGCGTACCGGCCGGGCGCACACCGGATTGCTCGATCACGTCATGGTCGATTACTACGGCACGATGATGCCGATCAACCAGGTGGCCAATCTGAACCTGCTCGATTCCCGTACCATCAGCGTGCAGCCTTGGGAAAAGAAAATGGTGCAGGCGGTGGAAAAGGCCATTCGCGAATCCGACCTGGGGCTCAACCCGCAAACGCAGGGGGACATCATCCGCGTGAGATC
>JAJZAQ010000076.1 GCA_021799355.1 Pseudomonadota bacterium | reverse complement strand
AAACTGATGCTCGGCGTAGTAATCCCAACGGCTCTGGAATGCCTGCCACATCAGCACCCAGCCCAGCCAGAAGCGGATCTGACGCGAAACCGGCGTGTGCCGCCGCCTGCAGCCGCGCACATAGACTACGGCGCCCAGCGCCAGCAAGGCCAGGGCGGCAGGGGATAGCTCCCAGGGAATGAACCAGCGCAGCAAAGTATCCATCGGGTGGGCAGGGCGGTGCGACGACAGGCGGGCAGAGGCGGGCAGGACAAACCGCACTTTAACCCGCCGCCACCCCCGCTGCGGCGTTCAGTCGATGGTGCGTAGGACGTCGCGCACGGTGGACATGATCTGATCGATCTGGCCGCGTTCGATGATCAGCGGCGGCGACAGCGCGATGGTGTCTCCGGTGTAACGCACCAGCACGCCGCGGGCGTAGCAGCCGACAAACGCCTCGTAGGCGCGCTTGCCCGGCGCGCCGGGACGCGGCTGCAGCTCGATGCCGCCGATCAGACCGATATTGCGCAAATCCTGCACGTGACGCGCATCACTGAGATCGTGTAGCGCGTTTTCCCAATACGTGGCGATGCCTTCGTCGGCGACCCGGGTGAGCAGTTTGTCGCGTTGGTAGATGTGCTGCGTGGCCACTGCCGCGGCCATCGCCAACGGATGACCCGAATAGGTGTAGCCGTGAAAAAACTCGACCGTACCCTCCGGTGCACCGTGCACCACGGTGTCGTAGATGCCGTTGCGCACGAACACTGCGCCCATCGGCACGGCTGCGTTGTTCACCGCCTTGGCCGTGGTGAGAATGTCCGGAGTGACGTTGAAGTATTGCGCGGCAAACGGTGCGCCAAGCCTGCCGTAACCCGTGATGACCTCGTCGAAAATCAGCAAAATGCCGTATTTGTCGCAAATGCTGCGCAGTCGTTGCAAATAGCCTTTGGGCGGGACGAGAACCCCGGTCGATCCGGCAACGGGCTCGACGATGACCGCGGCGATATTGCTGGCGTCGTGTAGCGCGACCAGGCGTTCGAGCTCATCGGCCAGATGCGCGCCCCACTCGGGTTGGCCGCGGGAAAACGCCTGGTGTTGTGCCGAATACGTATGCGGCAGGTGATCGACGTTGGGCAGCAGCGAGCCGCGAAAGACCTTGCGGTTGGCCACCATCCCACCCACCGAGATGCCGCCAAACCCCACGCCGTGGTAGCCGCGCTCGCGGCCGATGAACAGCGTGCGCGTGCCGTCGCCGCGGGCACGGTGATAGGCAAGGGCGATTTTCAGCGCCGAATCGACCGACTCCGATCCGGAGTTGGTGAAAAACACGGTTTTCAGATCTCCCGGAGCGATGGCAGCGAGCAGATTCGCCGCTTCGAACTGCAGCGGATGGCCCATTTGGAACGGCGGCGCGTAATCCATTTCCTGCGCCTGGCGCGCGATGGCGGCGCTGATCTCCGCGCGGCCATGGCCGGCGTTGACACACCACAGCCCCGCGGTACCGTCGAGAATCTGCCGGCCGTCGTGCGCCCGGTAGTACATGCCTTGCGCGCCGACCAGCAGACGAGGCGCCGCCTTGAACTGGCGGTTTGCCGTGAACGGCATCCACAGCTGCTCCATTTCAGGCAGTCCGGCAGCGGCACCTGAACGGTGCAATTCGGCTTGATCCATCAGAATTCTCCAGTAAGCGGTGAGGCGTCGGTGGTTGCAACTATAGCCTCAAGGCCCGGCGATTTGTCGCGGGGGCTGCAGGCGTGGCCGGGATGGGCCGGATGGTGGCTGGGGACGCTGGAAATGAAAAAGCCCCGCAGTGCGGGGCTGGAACCGACTCGAAGCGCAGTGATGACCTGCGCACTGACCTGGTCGCTTACTTGGTCACCATGTGCGTGCCGACGACTTCGACCACCGCACGGCGGTTGGGCGCCTGGCATTCGACCTGCTGCTTGAACGTGCCCTTGCAGCTCTTCGGATCGACACGGAAGTCGGTTTTGCCTTTGCCTTCGACGTAGATCTTGTCAGCCGGGATGCCCTTGCTCACCAGATAGGCCTTGACGGCCTCGGCACGGCGCACCGAGAGCTTCTGGTTGTAGGCCACCGAGCCGAAGCTGTCGGTGTAGCCGGTGGAGATCACGACTTCCAGGTTGATGGCCTTGATTTTGTCGGCCAGTTGATCCAGGGCTTCTTTGCCGGCGGGCAGCAGGACGGCCTTGTTGAACTGGAAGAAGGTGTCGGCCGAGTACGTGACTTTTTCGCTCACCGGAACAGGGGCCGGGGCCGGCTTGGGTGCTTCAGGCGCAGGGGCCGGAGCCGGAGCGGGGGCCGGAGCCGGAGCGGGCTTGGCAACCACGGGCAGGCCGCACGCTTCGCTGGAGGCGGTCGCCGGGGTCCAGAAGCCGTCCTGCCAGCACAGCTTGTTGTCGCCGTTCATCCAGGTCAGGCCGTAGGGGTCTTGCCAGTTGTTGATGCTGCGGCTTTCCGCGGCATGGGCAGCCGTCAGCGACGACGTTGCGATGACCGCAGCTGCGAACAATTTAGCGATTTTCTGGGTGTGGATCATGTTTTTTCCTCTCGGTCGTTGGTCGTTCATCGCAGCTCGAACTGCGTAAGCGGATGATAAGCGCAGGCGCGCCGGAAAAAAGCGGAGATTTGTATCGGCCTTCTCCTTTGGTGAGCCCGCAACACAGCAAACTGCCAAACGTGTATCTGCGAACAATTGTGCCACAGCGCTGGTGACGGTGAATTGACTGTTTTCCAGGCTTGACGATCTGCGAACGCGTCGCCGCCTGAATGTTGCTGCAACGCAACGAATCAAGGAGATGGGCCGGAGCGGCATGCCTCCCCGGAGCATCGGGAAGATGGCGGGCCGGCGGACGCGGGCTGCTAACATCGATTGCTTGACTCTGCCGGATGCGTTGGCGGCCGGAACTGCCGCTGGCGCCCGTGTGAACCGGCAGGGCGATGGATTTTTCCTGCTGCGCAGTCCGCCCTCATGTCCTTGTTCGCCAAAGAAACCCTGCCCGTCAGCCTCGAAGCGGAAATGCGCCGCTCGTATCTCGATTACGCGATGAGTGTGATCGTCGGCCGGGCGCTGCCGGACGTGCGCGACGGGCTCAAGCCGGTGCACCGCCGCGTGCTCTACGCGATGCACGAGCTGGGCAATGCGTGGAACCGGCCGTACAAAAAATCGGCACGCATCGTCGGTGACGTGATCGGTAAGTATCACCCGCACGGCGACCAGTCGGTGTACGACACCATTGTGCGCATGGCGCAGGATTTTTCGCTGCGCTACATGCTGGTCGACGGGCAGGGCAATTTCGGCTCGGTCGACGGCGACAACGCCGCGGCGATGCGTTACACCGAAATCCGCCTGGCGAAGATCGCGCATGAAATGCTCGCCGACATCGACAAGGAAACGGTCGATTTCGGCCCGAACTACGACGGCTCCGAGCAGGAGCCGCTGCTGCTGCCGGCGCGCCTGCCCAATCTGCTGATCAACGGCTCGGCGGGGATTGCCGTGGGCATGGCGACCAATATTCCGCCGCACAACCTCGGCGAAGTGCTCGACGCCTGCCTGCACCTGCTGCGCCACCCCGAGGCGAGCATCGACGAGTTGATCGAGCGCGTGCCGGCGCCGGACTTTCCCACCGCCGGCATCATCTACGGCCTGTCGGGGGTGCGCGAGGCCTATCGCACCGGCCGCGGGCGGGTGGTGATGCGCGCGCGCTGCCATTTCGAGGATCTGGACAAGGGGCAGCGGCAGGCGATCATCGTCGACGAGATTCCCTACCAGGTGAACAAACGCACCCTGCTCGAGCGCATCGCCGAGCTGGTGCAGGAAAAGAAGATCGAGGGCATCAGCCACATCCAGGACGAGTCGGACAAATCCGGGATGCGGGTGGTCATCGAGCTCAAGCGCGGCGAAGTGCCGGAGGTGGTGCTCAACAACCTCTACAAGCACACCCAGCTGCAGGACACCTTCGGCGTCAACATGGTCGCGCTGGTGGACGGCCAGCCGCGGCTGCTCAACCTGCAGCAGATGCTCGCGGCGTTCCTGTCGCACCGCCGCGAGATCGTCACCCGGCGCACCATTTTCGACCTGCGCAAGGCGCGCGAGCGCGGCCATGTGCTGGAGGGTCTGGCGGTAGCGCTGGCCAACGTCGACCGCATGATCGAGCTCATCAAGGCCGCGCCGACCCCGCCGATCGCCAAGGAGCGGCTGATGGCGCAGGCCTGGGAGCCGGGCGAGGCGAGGGCGATGCTCTCGCGTGTCGAGGGCGACATCACCCAGTTCCAGCCGGAAGATCTCGACCCGCGCTATGGCCTCAAGCCCGATGGCTATTTCCTCAGCGAGGTGCAGGCGCAGGAAATCCTGCAAATGCGGCTGCAGCGCCTGACCGGCCTGGAGCAGGACAAGATCGTTGGCGAATACAAAGAGGTGATGGCGCAGATCGCCGACCTGCTCGACATCCTGGCCAAGCCCGAGCGCATGACCGACATCATCGCGGCGGAACTGTCTGCGCTGCGCGAGGAGTTCGGCGACGCCCGCCGCTCGCAGATCGAGCCCAACGCGCAGGACATCGACATCGAAGACCTCATCACCCCGCAGGATCTGGTGGTGACCATCTCCCACGCCGGCTACATCAAGAGTCAGCCGCTGGCCGAATACCGCGCGCAGCGCCGCGGCGGCCGCGGCAAGCTTGCCACCGGCATCAAGGAAGACGACTGGATCGAGCAACTGTTCGTCGCCAACACCCATGACATGCTGCTGTGCTTTTCCAACCGCGGCCGGGTGTACTGGATGAAGGTGTTCGAGGCGCCGATGGGCGGGCGCGGCTCGCGCGGCAAACCGTTGGTCAACCTGTTTCCGCTGCAGGCAGGCGAGAAAATCACCACGGTACTGCCCGTCAAGGCGTTCGACGAGGAGCATTTTGTGTTCATGGCCACCGCCCGCGGCACGGTGAAAAAAACGCCGCTGTCGGCGTTTGCCAACCGCCGCACCGCCGGCATCATCGCCGTCGGCCTGGACGATGACGACTACCTGATCGGCGCGGCGATCACCGATGGCCGGCACGATGTGATGCTGTTTTCCGACGCCGGCAAGGCCGTGCGCTTCGACGAGGCCGACGTGCGGCCGATGGGCCGCGAGGCGCGCGGGGTGCGCGGCATGCAGCTCGAAGACGGGCAAAGCGTCATCGCCTTGCTGGTGGCCGAGGACGAATCGCAGAGCGTGCTCACCGCCACGGTCAACGGTTACGGCAAGCGCACGCCGATTGCCGAATACACCCGTCACGGCCGCGGCACCAAGGGCATGATCGCGATCCAGACTTCCGAGCGCAACGGCAAGGTCGTCGCCGCCTGCCTGGTGCGCGAGAGCGACGAAATCATGCTGATCACCGACAAGGGCGTGCTGGTACGCACCCGTGTGGCCGAAATCCGCGAAATGGGCCGCGCGACGCAGGGGGTGACGCTGATCGCACTCGATGAAGGGGCGCAGCTGATCGCGGTGCAGCCGGTGATCGAGGCGGAAAACGCCGACGAGGAGGCGCCGGACGACACGGATGCGGACGGCGCCGCGCCCAACGCCGAATGAATCAGGCAGAACATGACACGTCCCTACAATTTTTCTGCCGGCCCCGCGGCCATTCCTGAAGAGGTGCTGCAACAGGCTGCGGCCGAAATGCTCGACTGGCAGGGCAGTGGCATGAGCGTGATGGAAATGAGCCATCGCGGCCCGCAGTTCGAGTCCATCCTCCATCAGGCCGAATCCGACTTGCGCGAACTGCTGGGCATTCCCGACGACTACGCCGTGCTGTTCATGCAGGGCGGGGCGATTGCGCAAAATGCCATCGTGCCGCTGAATCTGTCGCGCGGTCGCAAAGCCGATTACGTCGTCACCGGGTCGTGGTCGCAAAAAAGCCAGATCGAGGCGCGCAAGTATTGCGACGTCCACGTCAGCGCCAGCGCGCACGACGATCAGGGGTATGGCGTCATTCCCGATCCCGCTGCGTGGAGTATCCGGCCTGACGCGCAGTACCTGCACATCTGCACCAACGAGACCATCGACGGCGTGGAGTTCCACTTCGTGCCCGACAGCCACGGCGTACCGCTGGTGGCCGACATGTCCTCGCACATCCTGTCGCGGCGCATCGACGTCACGCGCTACGCCTGCATCTACGCCGGGGCGCAGAAAAACATTGGCCCGGCGGGGCTGACCCTGGTCATCGTGCGCCGCGATCTGCTCGGCCATGCCCTGCCGCATTGCCCCAGTGCGTTCGACTACGCCATCGTCGCCGCCAACCGGTCGATGTTCAACACGCCGCCGACGTACGCCATTTACATCGCCGGACTGGTGCTGCAGTGGATCAAACGCCAGCGCTACGACGGTCTGCAGGGGCTCGATGCCGTGGAGGCGCGCAACATCGCCAAGGCGCATCTGCTTTACGACGCGCTCGACGCCTCGCAGTTGTTCGAAACCCGCGTGGCGCGCGACTGCCGCTCGCGCATGAACGTGCCGTTTCATCTGCGCGAGCCGGAGCTCGACGCGGCGTTTTTGCAGGGTGCTGAGCAGGCCGGGCTGCTGCAGCTCAAAGGGCACAAATCGGTCGGCGGCATGCGCGCGTCGATCTACAACGCCATGCCGCTCGAAGGCGTGCAGGCGCTGGTGGCGTATTTGCAGGACTTTGAGCGACGTCATGGCTGACCAGTTGCCCACCGGCTCCGGCGACGAGCTGACTGTCTGGCGCGAGCGCATCGACGCCATCGATCGCCAGATCCTTGCGCTGCTCAACGAGCGTGCGCAGGCGGCGCAGCAGATCGGACACATCAAACAGCGCCTGGGTCTACCGGTGTTCCGCCCCGAGCGCGAGCGGCAGGTGATCGACACCCTGCAGGCGCACAATGCCGGGCCGCTTCGCAACGCGGGGATCAGCGCGATCTGGCGTGAAATCATGTCGGCCTGCCGCGCGCTCGAAGCGCCGCTGCGCGTGGCGTACCTCGGTCCGGCAGGCACGTTCAGCGAGCAGGCGGCAAGGCGGTTTTTCGGCAGTAGTGTGCAGGGCGTCGCCTGTGCCAGCATCGACGATGTGTTCCGCAGCCATCTCGGCGGCGAGAGCGAATTCGCCATCGTGCCGGTGGAGAACAGCACCGAGGGCGCGGTGGCGCGCAGCATGGATTTGCTGCTGGCGTACCCGGTGCATCTGTGTGGCGAGGTCAGCCTGCCGATACGGCATTTTTTGCTGCATCAGACTCCCGGACTGCAGGGCATCGACGTCGTCGCCGCGCATGCGCAGGCTTTGGCACAATGCGCCGGCTGGCTGCGCAGCCACCTGCCGCACGCCGAGCTGCGCCCGGTGGCAAGCAATGCCGAAGGCGCCCGGCTGGCCGCAGCAGACTCACGGATCGCCGCGATCGCCGCGGAGCAGACCGCGGCACTGTATGGCCTGCACATCGCCGCCCGCTCCATCCAGGACGAGGCGCAGAACACCACCCGCTTCGTCGTGCTCGGCGCAGCGCAGCCGCAGCCGACGGGGGACGATCGCACCAGTCTGATCCTGTCCGTACCCAACCGCGCCGGCGCGGTTTACGAGTTGCTCAAACCGCTGGCACAGCACGGCGTGAGCATGACGCGGTTCGAATCGCGCCCGGCGCGTTCCGGGCAATGGGAATACGCGTTTTACATCGACATCGAAGGCCACCAGGACGATCCGGACGTGGCCAGCGCGCTGCGCGAATTGCAGTCGGTCTGCGCCATGTACAAATGCCTGGGTTCTTACCCGATCGACCGCACGCCGCGCGAGCGCTGACCACGCCGCGCCGCGGCTGAAAGCCACTCCATGCAACACACCGACACCGCACAAACCCGCTGGGGCGCCGACTACGTCCAGGCGATTTCGCCTTACATTGGCGGCAAACCGATTGCCGAAGTCGCCCGCCAGTTCGGCTTGCAGCCCGAGCGCATCGTCAAGCTGGCGTCCAACGAAAATCCGCTGGGCATGT
>JAJZAQ010000026.1 GCA_021799355.1 Pseudomonadota bacterium | reverse complement strand
CTGACGGGTGCGCTTCCGATCTATTCAGTGACCTCTCCCACAGGTCGGGTGATTGAGGCCCCACCGAAGGGAAGATATTGGACCGTTTCAAAGGAAAAGTTCGAGGAACTGGACCGCGACAACCGCATCTGGTGGGGCAAAGATGGAAATGCCATTCCGCAGATCAAGCGCTTTCTGCACGAAGTCAAGGAAGGGCGGGTGCCGCAGACCATGTGGTTTTATCAAGAAGTCGGCCATACCCAGGAAGCGAAGAAAGAACTGCTCGAACTGGTTGATTTCCAGACGTCCGACGACGTTTTCATCACGCCCAAGCCCACCCGCCTGATCCAGCGCATCCTGCAAATCGCCACCGACAAGGATTCCCTCGTCCTCGACACCTTCGCTGGTTCCGGTACCACGGCCCATGCGGTGCTCAAGCAAAACGCCGAAGATGGCGGCAACCGCCGCTTCATCCTCGTCGAAATGGATGAAAACATCGCTCGGAGCGTCACTGCCGAGCGCGTGCGGCGCGTGGTTGAGGGCTACTCCAGCGCCAAGGGCCAAGCGGCGACGGGATTGGGCGGCGGCTTTCAGTTCTGCCGTTTGTCGGCCGAGCCGCTGTTCGACGCCGACGGCCAGATTCGCCACGACGTGACGTTTGCGCAACTCGCGGAGTTCGTCTGGTTTGCCGAGACCGGCACCGGCTACTCTGGCCAGGCCGACTCGCCGCTGCTGGGCGAGTACGAGGGCCGGGCGATCTACCTGCTTTACAACGGCATCCTCAAGGACAAATCGGTCGGCGGCGGCAATGTGCTGACCAGCGCCGTCTACGAGGCGCTGCCCGCGTTTGCCGGCCCCAAGGTGATCTACGCCGCCGCCTGCCGGCTGGGCAGCGCGCGGCTGGCGCGCGAGGGCATCACCTTCAAGCAGACGCCTTACGCGCTGGAGGTGTGAGCGTGGGTGCTCAGCGCAAAGTCGTCATCATCGCCGGGCCGAACGGCGCCGGAAAGACGACGTTTGCGCGCGAGTTTCTGCCGAACGAGGCGGGCTGCCCGGTTTTCGTGAATGCCGATCTGATCGCTGCTGGGCTGGCGCCGTTCGCTCCACAGACTGCCGCCATGCAGGCCGGGCGGCTGATGCTGCAGGAGCTGGAGCGGCATTTCCAGGCAGGGCGCTGCTTCGCGTTCGAGACGACGCTGTCGGGCCGGGCGTATCTGCGCCATATCCGGCGCTGGCAGCAGGCGGGATATTGGGTGGAACTGATCTTCCTGCAGCTGGGCAGTGCCGAGGAAGCGGCGGCGCGCGTGCAGCAGCGGGTTCGGCAGGGCGGCCATGACCTTCCAGAGCCGGTGATCCGGCGCCGTTTCGAGGCCGGGCTGATCCATTTCCGCCAATACTATGCGTCGGCGGTGGATGCCTGGGCCTTGTACGACAACTCGGGCGAAATGCCGGTATTGCTGGACTGGAGAGAACGATGAACGGCAAGACCATCGACCAGGCGAAGACCACGGATTTGCGCGGTTCGTGGCCGGCCCTGCAGCGGGCGGCGCGGCGCGCGCGAGAGCTGGCGGCGCAGACGGGGACCGAGCTCATCGTCATGCGTGATGGCGTCCTGCAACGTATCCGGCCGCAGACGCACGAGGGCGCGACGCCCTCGACCTCACCCGAGGGCAAGCCATGACGACCTTCGCACCGAAGGCCTACCAGCAGCAGGTGCTCGACAGCGTCACGGCCTACTTCAAGGCCTGCCACGAGGAGGGTTCGCCCTCCGTTGCCTTCACCGCGACGACCGAGCGCTTGTGGGGGCGCGGCAACCCGTACCGCCCACTGCCGGGGTTTCCGCCGGATACGCCGTACTTTTGCCTGCGCGTTCCCACCGGCGGCGGCAAGACCTGGCTGGCGGCCAAGAGCGTGGCGCTGATCAATACGCATCTGTTGCGCACGGAGCACAGCGTGATTCTGTGGCTGGTGCCGAGCAAGCCCATCCGCGAGCAGACACTGAAGGCGCTGAAAGACCGCGGCCATCCCTATTCAGCCGCGCTGCACGAAGCGGGGGCGGTGACGGTGCTGGATTTGGAGGAGGCCAAAAGCGTCACCCGCGCCACGCTGGATTCGTCAACCACGATCATCGTCGCCACCCGGCAGGCGTTTCAGGTCGAGAACGAGGAATCGCGTAAGGTGTATCAGAGCAGCGGCGCGTTGATGCACCACTTCGACAACCTCTCGCCGGCGCAGCGCGACGAGTTGCTGACCGAAGGGGAGGGTGACAGGCGCACCACGCCGTATTCGCTGGCCAACGTGCTGCGCCTGCGGCGGCCGTTCGTCGTCGTCGACGAGGCGCACAACAGCCGCACCGAACTCGCTTTCGACATGCTGGCGCGCTTTCGCCCCAGCGGGGTGATGGAACTGACCGCCACGCCCGACCTCACGCGCACGCCCAGCAACGTGTTGCACAGCGTGTCCGCCGCCGAACTCAAGGCGGAGGAAATGATCAAGCTGCCGGTAGTGCTGGAGACCGAGCCAGACTGGCAGCAGTGCCTTGCCGATGCGCTTGCGCGGCGCGATGCGCTGCAAAAGCTGGCGGACGAAGAGCGCCGGGCCGGCGCCCCTTACCTGCGCCCCTTGGTACTGATTCAGGCCGAGCCGCGCCGCGCGGGCGTGGAAACGCTGGACGTGGAGCGCGTGAGGAGCGAGCTGATCGCCAACCACGGTATTCCGGCCAGTGAGATCGCCGTCGCCACGGGTGAGGAAAAGGGGCTGGAACACATCGACGCGGAGTATCGGCTGGGCATCGCCGACCCGGCCTGCCCGGTGAAGTTCGTCATCACGCAGAAGGCGCTGGCCGAGGGCTGGGACTGCCCGTTTGCTTACATCCTGGTCAGCATGGCGTCGTTGTCATCGGCCACTGCGGTGGAGCAACTGCTCGGGCGCGTGCTGCGCCAGCCCGGCGCCAGCCAGCGGCGGGCCAAGGCGTTGAACCAGTCCTACGCCTTCGTGGTGTCGCGCAACTTTGCCGAGACGGCCAACACCTTGCGCGACCGCCTGGTGGCGGGGGCCGGTTTCGAGCGACGCGAGGTGCGCGAGTTCGTCGCCGCGGCCCAGCCCGATCAGGCGCGGCTGGACCTGCAAGGCCATGCGGGGCGGGTCGTGGTTCATGCGGTGACGGTCTTGCTGCCGGAGAAACCCGATCTCCTCAGGGTGCCCAAGCCGGTGCGCGACAAGGTGCACTGGGACGATGCGGGCCAGACCCTGACGATCACCGCACCACTGACGGTGGACGAGACCTTGGCGCTGCAGGCGTCAGTGGCAGACGATGCGGCGGCGGCTGCCATCGCCGGGGCGGCCGAGGAGAGCCGCACCACGGCCATCGAGTTTTTCCACACTCCGGCCGAGTTGGGCGAGCGCTTGCGCGTGCCGCAGCTCGCCTTGCGTGTACAGGGCGAGTTGCAACTGTTCGACGATTCGGAGGTGCTCGACTACCCCTGGGAGCTGTCGACTGACGATGCCGCGCCGACGGCGGACGAACTCGCCGCGCTGGGAGCGGGCCTGAAGGTAGCCGAAGGTGGCGAGATCGATGTCGATGCCCAGAGCGGCAAGGTCGTCTCACGCTTCCTGCCCGAATTGCAGCGTGACCTGGGGCTGGCTTATCAGCCCGAACACTGGGACGCGGTGCGCCTTGCCGCCTGGCTGTGCCGCAACCTGCCGGAGCCGTCGCTCACCCACGCGAGCAAGCAGGCTTTCGTGGCGCAGTGGCTGGCTGAATTGCTGCGCCGGGAGGGCTTCACGCTGGCGCGCGCGAACCTGCAGAAGTTTCTCCTCCGCGACCTGCTGGAAGCACGCATCCGTGAGCTGCGCAGGCAGGCGGTCGGCCGGGCCTACCAGCAGACGCTGTTCGGCGAGGGGGCCGAAGACCGGGTGGCGGTGACCGATGAACACGCCTTTGAGTTCCACCCACAGGCCTATGCCCCCAGCCGGGACTACGACGGGCGCTTCGGCCACTTCGATTTCCGCAAGCATTTCTACGGCCGCATCGGCGACTTCGACAGCAAGGAGGAGTTCGACTGCGCCTGCCAGTTGGACACGTGGGCGCAGCAAGGGCGCATCCGGTTCTGGGTGCGCAATCTGGTGCGGCGTGAGGGCTGTTCATTCTTCCTGCAGAAGGCCGACGGGCGTTTCTACCCAGACTTTTTGTGCCGGCTACCGGCAAAGGACAAAGAACCAGGCCCGGTTCTGGCCGTGGAGTACAAGGGCGCGGACCGTTGGGCTGGCGCGGAGGATGACCGCTTGATCGGCGACCTGTGGGCCAAACTGTCTGATGGACGCTGCCGCTTTGTGATGGTCAAGGACAGGCGGTGGGAGTGGATCGACACCAAGCTGGCGTGAGTCTGCTGGTCGTTGACTTTTCACGCGCTGAGGCGCAGAGGGCCGGAGTTCGAATCCTCTCGCCCCGACCATGCCGGAAAGGCCTTCCGGGTGGGCGGCGCCGCGGGGGCGCCGCAGGCGCTTACTCGAACCAGTGCAGCAGGCTGTCGAGCGGGCCGTGGTCGATCGCGGCGGTAGCGATTTCGCGCACTTTGGGCTTGGCATGGAACGCCACGCTGAAGCCCACGGCGTTCATCATCGGCAAATCGTTGGCGCCGTCGCCGATCACCAGCACCTGTCCGGGGTCGCAGCCCAGGTCGGCGCAGAAGTCGAGCACGGCTTTTTTCTTCGCCGCGCCGTCGACGATCGGGCCTGCCAGCGTGCCGTCGAGCTGCTCGCCACTGACCCCAAGCACGTTGGCGGCGATGCGGTCGAAGCCGAGTTGGGGTTGCAGGCGGTCGGTGAAATAGGTGAATCCGCCGGTGACCAGTTGGGTTTTCAGCCCTGCGGCCTTTGCCGCTTCCAGCAGGGTCTGGGCACCCGGGTTCAGCCGCAGGGTGTTGCGGTACAGCGTGTCGAGCGCCGACAGGCTCACGCCTTTGAGCAAGGCCACGCGCTGACGCAGGCTTTGCGCGTAGTCGGCGATTTCTCCGCGCATGGCGGCCGCGGTGATGGCGGCGATCTGTTCTTTTTGGCCCGCCAAACCGCCGATTTCATCGACCGTTTCGATGTTGATCAGCGTGGAGTCCATGTCCATCGCCAGCAGCTTGAAGTCGCTGAGTTTCAGCCCGGCGGGGATGATCGCCCAGTCGATGTGGTGCGGCAGGCAGTAGGTGTCGAGCGCGCGGCGCATCGCCGGGCCGGGTTCGCGAATGTCGCGCAGCCGGGCCACGTTGTGCCCGCGCTCCGAGCCTCGGTCGTCGGCCAGCTTTTCCAGGCTGATCGGCGCGGCGATATGGCAAAGCTGGTCGAGGTTGTCCTGGGACAGCGGGGAGGTGTGGCGCTGGATGACGAGGTGGTACATGGTGGTTTGAAGGGACAGGGAAGAGGTTTTGGTACGCAACTTTACGCCAGGAATCAGGCCGCCTGCGCCGCGACCTGTGGCGCGCCCAGTTGCCTGAGCGTGTCGCGGATGAGCTGCGCGCGCTGTGCGGCGTCTTGGGTGGTGCGTTCGATGCGCAGCCGGTCGTTG
This sequence comes from Pseudomonadota bacterium, assembly GCA_021799355.1. Lineage (GTDB taxonomy): Bacteria > Pseudomonadota > Gammaproteobacteria > Burkholderiales > Burkholderiaceae_C > Thiomonas. Next base: position 31,597 of record JAJZAQ010000026.1, on the reverse strand, counting down.
CCGGCGAGTTTGATGTGGCGGTTTTTCTGGATGAGGTCGATGATGCGCGCTGCGTCCACCGGCGCGTCCTTGCGGAATTGCAGCACGACGACTTCGTCGGCGGCGTCGATTTTGCTGATGCCGTAGGACTGCGCGAGCAGGCGCAGCCGGTGCGTGTCCACCAGCGCCTGCGCTGCGGGCGGCAGGCGGCCGAACCGGTCGACGATTTCCTCGGCCACGTCGTCGATCTGCGCGCTGCTGCTGGCGCTGGCCAGGCGCTTGTACAGCGACAGCCGCGCGTGCACGTCGGCGCAATACTCGGTGGGCAGCAAAGCCGGCACGTGCAGGTTGATTTCCGTCGTCACGCCCAGCGGGTTGAGCAAATCCGGCTCGCGACCGGCGCGCAGCGCGCGCACGGCCTCGGCCAGCATGTCGTTGTAGAGCTGAAAGCCGATTTCCTGCAGATTGCCCGACTGCTGCTCGCCGAGCACCTCGCCTGCGCCGCGGATTTCCAGATCGTGCATCGCCAGGTAGAAACCGCTGCCGAGCTCTTCCATTTGCTGGATGGCATCGAGCCGCTGTGCCGCCTGCTTGCTCAGGCTTTGCACGTCCGGAACGAGCAGGTAGGCATAGGCCTGATGGTGCGACCGGCCGACGCGACCGCGCAACTGGTGCAGTTGCGCCAGACCGAATTTGTCGGCCCGCGCCATGATGATGGTGTTGGCGCTGGGCACGTCGATCCCGGTTTCGATGATGGTGGTGCACAGCAGCAGGTTGAAGCGCTGGGCGTGGAAATCGCGCATCACGCGTTCGAGCTCGCGCTCGTGCATTTGGCCGTGGGCGATGTCGATGCGCGCTTCGGGCACCAGTTCCTGCAACTGGCGACGGCGGTTGTCGATGGTTTCGACCTCGTTGTGCAGGAAGTACACCTGCCCGCCGCGCTTGATTTCGCGCAGGATGGCCTCACGGATCACCGCGCTGCTTTCGTTGCGCACGAAGGTCTTGATCGCCAGCCGCTTCTGCGGCGCGGTGGCGATGACGCTCAGATCGCGCAGCCCTTCGAGCGCCAGGCCGAGGGTGCGCGGGATGGGCGTGGCGGTCAGGGTGAGCAGATCGACCGAGGCGCGCAGCGATTTCAGCGCTTCTTTGTGGCGCACGCCGAAGCGATGTTCTTCATCGACGATCACCAGCCCCAGGCGGTCGAACTTGACGCCCGGAGAGAGCAGCTTGTGCGTGCCGATGACAATGTCCACCGTGCCGCGCGCCAGTCCTTCGAGCGCGGCGTTGACTTCTTTTGTAGTGCGGAACCGAGACATTTCCGCGATGCGCACCGGCCAGTCGGCGAAACGGTTGCGGAACGTTTCGCAGTGCTGCTCGGCCAGCAGCGTGGTCGGCGCGAGCACGGCCACCTGCTTGCCGCCCATCACCGCGACGAACGCCGCACGCAGCGCGACTTCGGTTTTGCCAAAGCCGACGTCGCCGCACACCAGCCGGTCCATCGGCTTGGGCGAGATCATGTCCTGAATGGTGGCGTGGATGGCCGCGGCCTGGTCCGGCGTTTCCTCGAAGCCGAAGCTGGCGGCGAAGGCTTCGTAGTCCTGCGCGTTGAAGCGGAACGCATGCCCCTGGTGCGCGGCGCGGCGGGCGTAGATGTTGAGCAGTTCGGCGGCGACGTCGCGCACCTGCTCGGCTGCGCGCCGCCGTGCCTTGTCCCACTGACCCGAGCCCAGGGTGTGCAGCGGCGCGTCCTCCGCAGCAGCGCCGCTGTAGCGGCCGATGAGATGCAGCTGCGACACCGGCACGTACAGCTTGGCGTCGTTGGCGTATTCCAGGTGCAGAAACTCGGCCGGGCCGTCGCCGAGGTCGAGTTCGACCAGCCCGCGGTAGCGGCCGATGCCGTGGTTGGCGTGCACCACCGGATCGCCGGGTTGCAGTTCGGCCAGGTCGTGGATGAGCGCATCGACCTGACTGGCCTGCTCCTGCTTGCGTCGCCGGCGCTGCGCGGGGTTGAGGGCGAACAGCTCGGTTTCGGTGAGCACCGCCAGGCCGTCTGCGGGCAGGTCGAAGCCACGCGCCAGCGGGCCGACGGTGAGCGCGAACGCCATGTCGCCGCGGACGAACGCATCCCAGCTTTCCACCGGCTGGGCGGTCAGCCCGGACTCCTGCAGCAATTCGCGCAGCGTTTCGCGCCGGCCGGGGGATTCGGCCAGCAGCAGCTGGCGGCGCCGGCCCTGGCCGGCGTCGAGCCACTCGGCCAGCCGCGCCAGCGGCCGTGCCGCGCGGCGGTCGATGGACACATCGGGCAGCGCGCGGCTGGTTGGCGATGCGGCTGTCCCGGCGCCGGCATCGGCCTGGTGTGGCGAAGCTGCGTCGTGCGCCGGACGCAGTGCGAGCTGGGCCAGCGGCTTGATGCCGGTGAAAAACTCCGCTTCGGTGAGATAGAGCTGGTGAGGGGGCAGCGCCGGGCGCTCCGGGTCGTGTTGCAGCAGGCGGTAACGCTCCTGCGTGTCGGCCCAGAATTTGCCGATCGCCGCTGCCACGTCGCCGTGCAGCACGACTTGCGCCTGCGCGCCGACAAAATCGGGCAGGGTGGCGGTGGAGTCGAAAAACAGCGGCAGGTAGTACTCGATCCCCGGTCCGGCCACGCCGTTGGCCATGTCTTTGTACAGCGGGCTGCGGCTCGGGTCGCCCTCGAACACCTCGCGCCAGCGGGCGCGGAAGCGTTTTTGCGCCGCCTCGTCGAGCGGAAACTCGCGGCCGGGGAGCAGGCGGACTTCACGCACCGGGTACAGGCTGCGCTGGGTGTCCGGATCGAAGGCCTGGATCGAGTCGATGGTGTCGCCGAACAGATCGACGCGGTACGGCACGGGCGAGCCCATCGGGTGCAGATCGATCAGCCCGCCGCGCACGGCGTATTCACCCGGCGCCATCACCTGGCTGACGAGGTTGTATCCGGCCAGGGTGAGCTGCGCGCGCAACGCGGCCTCGTCGAGCGCCTCACCCTGACGGAAGTCGAAGGTGTACGCGGCGAGAAACTCCGCCGGGGGCAGGCGCTGGATGGCCGTGCTCGCCGGGGCGATGACCACGTCGAGCTGCCTGTTGTGGATTGCCCACAGCGTGGCCAGGCGTTCGGAAATCAAATCCTGGTGCGGTGAAAAACTGTCGTAAGGCAGCGTTTCCCAGTCCGGCAGCAGGCCCACGCGCAGCGCTGGCGCGAACCAGCGCAGTTCGTCGAGCAGGCGCTGGGCGTCGGCAGCCTCGGCGGTGACGACCATCCAGGTCCCGGCGTTGCCGGAGGGGGGGGCGCACAGTTCGGCCAGCAGCAGGGCATCGGCGCTGCCGGCAGGCAGCGGCCAGGCCAGACGTTGACCGGGTTTGAGCGCAGGGAGCTGACTGCGCAGGGCATGGACAATAGAGGTCATTCAGTCAATTTTCGCCCAAAGCGCCGTGATCCGCCCGTCCAGCGTCGTGCCGCCGTCTGCCTCCGACCCGCCCGTGTCTTGCCATGCGCTGATTCCCTGCGCGGGCAGTGGTTCGCGCCTGCCCGGCGACGTGCCCAAGCAGTATCGTCGCCTGCTGGGGGATTGCGTGGTGCAGCACACCGTGCGCGCTTTCTTGCGGCTGCCGCGCATCGCCACGGTGTCGGTCGTGGTGCAGGCCGGCGACGCGCTGGCGGCGTCCTGCTTGCAGTCTCACCCGCGGCTGCGCCTGGTGCCGCGCGGCGGTGCCAGCAGGGCGCACAGCGTGCTCGGCGGCCTCGATGCCCTGCTGGAGGCCGGGGCGCAGCCCGCCGACTGGGTGCTGGTGCACGACGCCGCACGCTGTTGCGTCACACCACGGCTGATCGACGCGCTGATCGACGCCTGCAGCACCGACGCCAGTGGCGGTTTGCTCGCCTTGCCGCTGCCCGATACGCTCAAGCTCGCCGACGCGCAGGGCAGGGTGGTGCGCACCGAGCCGCGCGAGGGCCGCTGGCTGGCGCAGACGCCGCAGATGTTCCGGCTGGCCGCGCTGCACGCGGCGCTGCAGTCGGCGATCGCCGCGGGCGTCCCGCCGACCGACGAAGCCGGCGCCATGGAGCGGCTGGGCGCTCGCCCCCGGCTGGTCCCGGGCGCGGCGTTCAACGTCAAAATCACCTACCCGGAAGACCTCGAACTCGCGCAGGCCGTGCTGGCGCAGCGCGCAGGAGAACCCGCATGATCCCGATGCGCATCGGTGAGGGCTACGACGTCCACGCCCTCGTCCCCGGCCGCGCGCTCATCCTTGGCGGGGTGCGCATTCCGCACCACCAGGGTTTGCTCGGCCATTCCGACGCCGACGTGCTGCTGCACGCCATCACCGACGCGCTGCTCGGCGCCGCCGGGCTGGGCGACATCGGCCAGCATTTTCCCGACACCGACGCCCGTTTCGCCGGGGCGGATTCGGCGGAACTGCTGCGCCAGGCCTGGCGCGCGGTGCAGCAGCAGGGATGGGCGCTGGGCAATGTGGACTGCACGGTGATTGCGCAGGCGCCCAGGCTCGCGCCGTACCGCCCGGCCATGCAGCAGCGCATTGCCGCGCTGCTCGACGCCGGGCTGGCGCAAATCAACGTCAAGGCCAAAACGACAGAGCGGCTGGGCTTCGTCGGCCGTGGCGAGGGTATCGCCGCCAGCGCCGTCTGCCTGCTCCTCGGCCGCTGAGCCGTTTTCCCCGCAAGCCCCATGCCAAACCGATTGCGATTCGTTTTGTCCGCCCTGCTGCTGGTGGGCAGCAGGGCCTTCGCCGGCGGCACCAGCGCGCCGGTCGACGTCAACGCCGGCCTGCCCAGCGTGCGTCTGAGCATCCACGGCCACACGCTGACGGCAGAAGTAGCCGCCACCCCGCAGCAGCAGCAAACCGGGCTGATGCACCGGCGCAGCCTGCCGCCGGATCACGGCATGGTGTTCGTCTTCGCCCAGGCCCAGCCGGTTTGCATGTGGATGAAAAACACGCTGATCCCCTTGTCCGTGGCCTTCATCGGCGCCGATGGCCGTATCGTCAACCTTGCCGACATGCAGCCGCTGACCGAGGACGTGCACTGCGCGCAAGGCGATGTGCGCTACGCCCTGGAAATGCCGCAGCACTGGTTTGCCCGCCACGGCGTCAAGCCGGGGGATCGGGTGCGTGACCTGCCGGGGGCGACGCATTGAGCCGTGCCTGCCAGGCGGGTTGCCGGACAAAATCCCCTCTCCGGCAGCCGGCCTGGCCGTGGCTGACAATGCGGCAGGGTCCGCCGCTGGCGCGGACAGGATGTCTGGATGAACGCGTTGCAACAACTCTGGCGCGACTGGCGCAGCGGTGAATTGCGGCTGCTGTTGGCCTCGCTGGTGCTGGCCGTGGCCGCGCTGTCGGCGGTGGGTTTCGTCGCGCAGCGGCTGCACGGCGCGCTGGTGCGTGACGCCGCGCAGCTCATCGGTGGCGACGTGGTCGTGGTCAGCGACCATCCCCTTGCCGCGGACTTTCTACAGCATGCGCAGGCACTGAAGCTGCGCACCACGCATACCGCCGTGTTTCCGAGCATGGCGCTGGATGTCAGCGGCAACCGCACCCGGCTGGTCGCGCTCAAAGCCGTCGGCGCGCATTACCCACTGCTTGCGCAGGTGGTGTTGCGCGCCGGGTTCGACGCGCCGCCGTACGCCGTCAGCGGCCCGCCGCAGCCCGGGACGGTGTGGGTCAGCCCCAGCGTGCTCGGCGCTCTGGGCTTGGCGGTGGGCGATCGCCTGCAGCTTGGCGAATCGACGTTTCGCATCGCCGCGCTGCTGGTGCGCGAGCCCGATACCGGCGGCGGGTTCATCAATTTCGCGCCGCGGGTGATGATGAACCAGGCCGATCTGCCCGCGACACAGCTGATCCAGCCCGCCAGCCGCGTGACCTATCGCCTGGCGGTCGCCGGGCCGGCGGCAGCGACCGCGGCATACGCCGATTGGGCGCGCGGCTGGCTGCGCGCGCACGCCGCGCGCGGCATGCGGGTGGAAACCGTGGCCGACAGCGGCCCGGCGCAGGAACAGACGCTCAAGCGCGCGGCGGATTTCCTGCACCTGGTGGCGTTGATCACCGCGCTCATGACCGCGGTGGCCGTGGCGCAGTCGGCGCGCGACTTCGCCCGCCGCCGGCTGCAGGCGTGCGCGGTGGAAAAAGCCCTGGGGCGGCGGCAGGCGGCGCTGTTGCGCCGTTATGTCGCCGAATTCGTCTGGCTCGGCGCCGCCGCGGCGCTGCTGGGCGTGGTCGTGGGTCTTGCGGCGCAGGCTGGCCTGATCGGCCTGTTGCACGGGCTGATCCAGGTGCAGGTGCGCGACTTGCCCGCGCCAGGCTGGAGGCCCGCGCTGTTCGCCGCAGCCACCGGGATGGTTCTGCTGCTGGCCTTCGGCCTGCCGGCCATTTTGCAGCTGGCGCGCGTGCCGCCGCTGGTCTTGCTGCGCAGCAGCCTCGGGCGGCTGCAGCCGGCGCCGGCGCTGACCGTGTTCGCCGGGGTGACGGCGTTCGCCGCGCTGCTGTGGCTGCAGGCCGGCGATGTGCGTCTGGGCGTCATTGCCACCAGCGGTTTCATCGGCCTGGCGCTGACCTTTGCCCTGTTTGCCTGGATCGTGACCTTCGGTCTGCGCCGCTGGATGCGCCGCCGTGCCGCCGTCAGCGGTGCCGGCGGCGTGCTGCAGCTGGCCGCAAGGCAGGTCGCCACCCGGCCGTGGGGCACTGTGGTGCAAATGACCGCGCTGAGCCTGGGGCTGCTCGCCCTGGTGCTGCTCGTGCTCATGCGCACCAGTCTGATCGATGCGTGGCGCGCATCGATTCCGCCGCAAGCGCCCGACCGCTTCGTCATCAACATCCAGCCGCAGCAAGCGACGGCGTTTCTCGCCGCGTTGCGCCGCGACGGGGTGACGCAGCCGGACTGGTACCCGATGGTGCGCGGCCGCCTCGTGGCCATCAACGGCCGCCCGGTTTTCGGCAGCGACTACGCCGACACGCGCGCCCGTGAGCTCATCGACCGGGAATTCAATCTGTCGGCCAGCACCATCCTGCCCAAGGCGAGCACCATCGTCGCCGGTCGTTGGAGCGACACCGCCGCGCCGGGAGCCAAGGGCCTGTCGGTCGAGCAGGGGATTGCCAAAACCCTGGGTTTCGGCATGGGCGATACGCTGACGTTCGACATCGCCGGGCAGCGGCTGACGGCGCCGGTCACCAGTATGCGGCATGTCGACTGGAATTCGATGCACGCCAATTTTTTCGTCCTCATGCCCCCGTCGCTGCTCAAGGGCCAGCCGGTGACGTATCTGGCGGCGTACCACGCGCCAGGCAACGCGCTGCGCATGGACGACGCGCTGGTGCGCCAGTTTCCCAACCTCACCGTGGTCGACGTGGGCGCGTTGATCGCGCATTTGCGCCAGCTCATCGATCAGGTGATCACCGCCGTGCAATTCCTCTTTTTGTTCGCTCTGGCTGCCGGGCTGGCGGTGCTGGCGGCGTCGCTGGCGCTGTCGCGGCAGGAGCGGGCGCGTGACATGGCGATCTGGCGGGCGCTGGGCGCCTCCTCACGCCTGCTGCGGCGGCTGGCGCTGATGGAAATGTTCTGGGTCGGCGCCACCGCCGGCCTGCTCGGTGCCGCCGGGGCCAGCGCGGTCAGCGCGGCGCTGGCGCACTGGGTGTTCCATTTTCCCTGGCGGCCCCCCTGGCTGCTATGGCCGGCGGCGATGCTGGTGGCCGCGCTGCTCGCCATGCTCGCCGGTTGGTGGAGCCTGCGCGGCGTGCTGCGGCGCGCACCGGGGCAGAGCCTACGCGCGCTGTCATGACGGCGCGGTGTGCGACCCGCTGCCGTGCGGCCAGATGCAGCGGGAATTGACATGCGGCAAACTTTGTTTTTGTCCAGATTTCAATAATCGCACTCCGTTTCGATTTTTTCTCGACCCGTTCATGTCTGCTGCCACCGTGTCCATCACCCCCGTTCCCGCTGCCGAACCCGTCCGCAGCCTCACGCCCTATGAACGCCTCGGAGGCGAACAGGGTGTGCGCCGTCTGGTCGACCGGTTTTACGATCTGATGGAACTCGAGCCGCAATACGCCGATCTGCGCGCCATGCACCCGACGCAGATGGACGAAACCCGCGACAAGCTGTTCTGGTTTCTCAGCGGCTGGCTGGGCGGGCCCGATTTGTACTCGCCGCGCTTTGGCCACCCGCGGTTGCGCATGCGGCATTTCCCCTACGCCATCGGCACCAAGGAGCGCGACGAGTGGATGGCGTGCATGCTGCAGACGCTGAACGAACTCGGCCTGGACGCCGACTTGCAGCGCCAGCTGCACGACGCCTTCGCTGGCACTGCCGACTGGATGCGCAACAAGGCCGAGCCCGGCAACATGCCAGCGGGCAACGTGGTGCACGCCTGACGGCCGACGGCCTCGGCTGACTTTCAGCGCTCGCGGCGTGCCGCGCGCAGCAGCAGCACCAGCGCGCCGGCGCCGCCGTCGCACGGCCGTGCCTGCACATACGCCATGACTTCGTCGCGCTGGATCAGCCAGGAGCGCACCTTGGGTTTGAGCACCGGCTCGCGCTGCGGCGAGCTCAGCCCCTTGCCGTGGATCACGCGCACGCAGCGCCAGCCGCGTTGCACCGCGGTGCGCAAAAACTGGCCGAGCGCCTCGCGCGCCTCGTCGCTGCGCAGGCCGTGCAGGTCGATTTCGTTCTGGATGGTCCAGTGGCCGCGGCGCAGTTTGCGCACGGTATCGACACCGATGCCCTGACGCCTCCACGACAGCGTGGCGTCGGTTTCGAGCAGATGGTCGAGGTCCAGGGCGTCGGACATGGCTTCGCGCAGCACGGCACGCTCGTCGCGCGCGAGCTGCAGCGGAATGGCGCGCGGCGGTGTGGGCTGCAGCCCGGGTGGTTGCGGTTGCGCCGGGCGCTGCAGCGGCACAGTGCCGGCGGCCGCGGCGCGAAACAACGCGCGGTCTGCCGCATTGGGTACGGTGTCATCCGGGTCGGGCAGGGCGGCCGGGCGCGGCAGGGTGGGGCGCGTGGGCGGGGCGCACATGCCGGCCCAGCTCCTGCAGGGTTTTCAGGCGCTGTGGTTTGCGCCCCGGCAACGAGGTTTTCACAGCAATCCCCGCTCGGCAAACGAAAACACCTCCTGCCGGGTGACGACGAGGTGGTCGAGCACGCGCACGTCGACCAGCGCGAGGGCGGATTGCAGCGTCTGGGTCAGGGCGCGGTCGGCGGCGGACGGCTCGGCCAGACCGCTGGGATGGTTGTGCGCCAGGATCAGCGCGCCGGCGTTGTGCTGCAATGCCGCCTTGACGATTTCGCGCGGATAGACGCTGGTCTGCGCCAGCGTGCCGCGCGACAGTTCCTCGGCGGCAATGAGGCGGTGCTGGTGATTGAGAAACAGCACGGCGAAAATCTCCACCGGTTGCGGTGCCAGCCACAGGCGCAGGTAGTCGCGCACGGCCGTGGGCGAATCGAACACCGGCTGCTGCGTCATGCTCTCGCGCAAGGCGCGCCGCGCGAGTTCGAGCACGGCAGCGATTTCGGCGTATTTCGCCGCGCCCAGACCCTTCACGCTGCGCAGTTGCCCTGCCGGAGCATGGAGCAGGCCGTGCAGACCGCCAAAGCGGTCTAGCAGGTCAGCCGCCAGATCGATCGCGCTTTGCCCACGCACGCCGGTGCGCAGCACGATGGCCACGAGTTCGGCGTCGGCCAGCGCCTGCGTGCCGCGGGCGAGCAGCTTTTCCCGCGGCCGCGCCGCGGCTGGTAGATCGGCGATGCGCGTGGCCATGAGGCTTGCACCTAAAATGCGTCCGGGTTTTGCGTCGAAGACTTATTTTGCCTGCGTGCCGCTCATCGTGCCCACCGTCCGCCCGGATTCCTACCTCACCTTGCACTACCGCCTCGCCGACCCCCAGGGGGTGGACGTGGTCAGCACCTTCGGCCAGACCCCGGCGACGCTGACCCTGGGGCAGGGCGAGCTCAGCCCGGCGCTGGAACGCCTGCTCGTCGGGCTGGAAGAAGGCGCGCACAGCCGCTTCGAGCTCGCGGCGGGGGAGGCATTCGGCGCGCGCAATCCTGCGCTGTTGCGACGCGTGCCGCGTGCGGCGGTGGAGCAGGCGCGCGAACGGCCCGGGCCGGCGCCGCAGCCGGGTGACGTCTTGCGCCTGCGGCTGTCCGCTGCCGACGGCGAAACCGGCGTGCTGTCCGCGCTGGTGCGCGAGATCGACGCGCAGCAGGATGAACTCCTGCTGGATTTCAACCACCCGCTGGCCGATTGCCCCACGACTTTTGAAGTGCACATTCTTGCGGTGCTGAGAGCATGGCAGCGTTTCGTTCTATGCCGACTGACCATTCTCCTGCGGACGGCGCGCCGCGCGTGCTGCTGGCCAATCCCCGCGGCTTTTGCGCCGGGGTCGACCGCGCCATCGACATCGTCGAACACGCGCTGGCGCGGTTCGGTGCGCCGATCTATGTGCGGCATGAAATCGTGCACAACACCTACGTGGTCAACGATCTCAAGGCCAAGGGGGCCATCTTCGTCGAGGAGCTCGACGACGTGCCGCGTGGCGCGACGGTGGTGTTTTCGGCGCATGGCGTGTCGCAGGCCGTGCGGGCGCAGGCGCAGGCGCGCGGACTGCAGGTCTTCGATGCCACCTGCCCGCTGGTGACCAAAGTGCACGTCGAAGTGGCGAAAATGCGCCGCGAAGGTCTGGAAATCGTCATGATCGGACACGCCGGTCATCCCGAAGTCGAGGGTACGATGGGACAGGCAGATGGCATCCATCTGGTGCAGACGGTCGAGGACGTGGAGCGTCTGCCCATCGCTGCGCACGCGCCGCTGGCTTACGTCACCCAGACGACGCTGTCGGTCGACGATGCCGCGGACATCGTCGCCGCATTGCGTCGGCGCTTTCCCCAGGTGCGCGAACCGAAAAAGCAGGACATCTGCTACGCCACACAGAACCGCCAGGACGCGGTGAAAATGCTCACGCCGCAGGTCGATGTCGTCATCGTCGTCGGCAGTCCGACGAGTTCGAACTCCAACCGCCTGCGTGAAGTGGCGCAGCGCCTGGGTAAGCCGGCGTACATGGTCGACAGCGCCGATGACCTGCGCGCCGAGTGGGTGCAGGGCGCCAGACAGATCGGCCTGACCGCCGGGGCCTCCGCCCCGGAGGCACTGGTCGAGCAGGTCATCGTTCGCCTCAAGCAGCTCGGCGCGGTTTCCGTGCAGCAAATGGCGGGGGTGAGTGAATCGGTGCAGTTTCCCCTGCCTCGCGGTCTGCTGGTCAAGGCCGCGGGCTGACTGGGTTTTCGCTTTCCTTTCTTTTCCCCGCCGCGTTGCAGCGGCGGTCACGTTGACGACGTTCCATCATGCTCGACATCAATCTGCTGCGCAAAGATCTGCCGCATGTCATCGCCCGGCTGCAGACGCGGCAATCCCCCCAGCCCTTTCTCGACGTCCAGCGCTTTACCGCGCTGGAAACCGAGCGCAAAACATTGCAGAAAGAAACCGAAGATCTGCAGGCGCGGCGCAATGCGCTGTCCAGGCAGATCGGCGTTGCCAAGTCCCGCGGTGAGGACGTGGCGCCGATCATGGACGAAGTCGCGCAGATCAAGGCCAGGCTCGATGCCGACGCCGCCCGGCTGGATGCGCTGCAGGCCGAACTGCACGAACTGCTCATGGCCGTCCCCAACCTGCCGGCAGACGACGTTCCGGTAGGAACGGACGAGACGGGCAACGTCGAATTGCGCCGCTGGGGAACGCCACGCGCGTTCGATTTTCCGCTGCGCGATCACGTCGATGTCGGTGCTGCGCTCGGGCTGGATTTCGAGGCCGCCGCTCGCATGTCCGGGGCACGTTTTGCCGTGCTGCGCGGCCAGGTCGCGCGCCTGCATCGCGCGCTGACACAGTTCATGCTCGACGTGCACACCACAGAGCATGGCTACACCGAGATCTACGTGCCCTACATCGTGACGGCCCAGGCGCTGCGCGGCACCGGCCAGTTGCCCAAATTCGAGGACGATCTGTTTGCCGTGCGCCACGGCGACGGAGAATCTCACTACCTCATCCCGACTGCCGAAGTTCCGCTCACCAACCTGGTGCGCGAACAGATCCTCGACGCCAGCGCGCTCCCGCTGAAATTCGTCGCGCACACGCCGTGCTTCCGCTCCGAGGCCGGTTCAGGAGGGCGGGATGTGCGCGGCCTCATCCGCCAACACCAGTTCGACAAAGTCGAGCTGGTCTGGATTACCCGCCCGGAAGACTCTGCAGACGCCCTGGAACGGCTCACCGCCGACGCCGAAAGCATTTTGCAGCGACTGGAACTGCCCTATCGCACCATCGTTTTGTGCACTGGCGACATGGGGTTTGGCAGCGCGCGCACGCACGATCTGGAAGTCTGGATCCCCGCACAAAACACCTACCGAGAAATTTCCTCCTGCTCCAATATGCAGGCGTTTCAGGCGCGGAGAATGCAGGCGCGGTATCGCGCCGAGAGCGGCAGACCCGAGCTCGTGCATACGCTCAACGGCTCCGGCCTGGCCGTCGGCCGCACGCTCGTGGCCGTGCTCGAAAACTACCAGCGTGCCGACGGCGGCATCGACGTGCCCGCAGCACTTCAGCCCTATCTGGGCGGACTGAAGGAATTGCTGCCGGAAAATTGATATACTCTCCCGTTTCCTGGTGCTGCCAGGATGCCGCGGAAAGGTGGCAGAGTGGTTGAATGTACCTGACTCGAAATCAGGCGTAGGCGCAAGTCTACCGGGGGTTCGAATCCCCCCCTTTCCGCCAACAAATTTTTGTAAGCCCATGATGTCATGGGCTTTTTTATTTCGATGTTTCGCGCGGAGTGTTGATGGCCGCGCGGGTGGATCGCTGCGGTGGTCCTGCAGCAAGCGCTCACTCTTGTCCAGCGACAGGCAGGCGGGCGAGGTCGATGACAATGATCGACAGGTTGTCTCCGCGTCCCTGCGCCCGCACCCGGGCTTTGTCGATCAGATACTGGCAGCAGTCACGCGGCTGGAGTTTGGATACGGCGATTTCCAGGTCCTGATCGGTGAAGTAGTGCCATACGCCGTCGCTGCACAGCATCAGGGTATCGCCGGGAACGAGTTCGCATTCTTCCACCGGCCTGGTGGGCAGATCGGCCATTCCCAAGCTGCAGGTGAGGACGTTGCTCATGGGGTGGTTGCGCGCGCGGGCCTCGGTGATTTCGCCTTTGTCCACCAGTGTCTGCACGTAGGAGTCGTCTTTGGAGCGAAGCAGCAAGCGCCCCTGGCGGAAAATGTACAGGCGACTGTCACCCATATGCGTCCAGTAGCAGCGTCCTTCGTCGGCATGAAACAGGGTGCAGACGATGGTGGAGTGCGGTTCCTGCTCGGTCGACAGCGCGGTCAGGCGGATCATGCTGTGGCTTTCCTGCACGATTTGCTGCAGCAGCGCATGGGGATCGTCGCTGTCGGGGTGATAGCGCTCGAACAGCTGCTGCGCGGTGAGCATGACTTGGTCGGCGGCTTTACGCCCGCCGCTTTTTCCACCCATGCCGTCGGCGATCACTGCAAGCACGCAGCCCTGAGCCCGTGGGTGGGCGATGACGCGCAACTGGTCTTGCTGGTAGGGACGGTCGCCTTTGTGCAGCCCGCTGGCGGCATTCAACCGCCAGCGTGTGCCTGCCTGATGCTGCACCGGCTTGGGCAATGGGGGCAGACGCGAGGGCGGATAAAGATCGGTGGGATCCATAGAATGGGCAGTCTGATGGCGCGCACAGGGCGTCTTGGCGGGAATGCAAAGTCCGATGGGGAAAGCAAACTTGACAAAGGATTCTAGGTGCCGTGCCAACGGGCATCCCGCGGTGACGCCAGATGGCTGCTGAGCAGGCCCCTGATGCGGTGGCGCAGCCGTCACTCGCAGCGCATTGCGACGCCTTGTTTTCTGCTGGTAGTCCGCTGCAAAACGAGCTGCCGCAATGGTCGTTGCGTGAGGGGCAGCGACTGCTGGCGCTGGCCGTGGCGCAGGCCATCAGCGATCGGGCGGTTTTGCTTGCCGAGGCCGGCACCGGCACGGGTAAAACGCTGGCCTACCTCGTTCCGGCGCTGTTGCACGGCGGCCGTGTCATCCTGTCCACCGCCACACGCAATCTGCAAGATCAGCTCGACTCCAAGGATCTTCCCGCGGCCCGCCGGGCGCTAGGCGCGGCGGTGCGCGCGTGTGTGCTCAAGGGCCGCTCGAACTACGTCTGTCTCTACCGCCTGCAGCGTGCGGCACAGTGGATCCACGGCCGGCACGAGCAGGCGCAGCTGCGGCGCATCGAACAATTCGCCCGCAGCGACGCACGGGGTGATCTGTCCACCCTGCCCGGGCTGGGGGAGAATTCGCCGCTGCACTTTCTCGTCACGTCCACGGCCGACAACTGCCTGGGCACAGATTGCCCGCAGTACAAGGCCTGTTTCGTCTTCAAGGCACGGCGGGAGGCGATGGCAGCGGACGTGGTCATCATCAACCATCACCTGTTTTTTGCCGATCTGGCGCTGCGCGGCGAAGGCGTGGCCGAGCTGTTGCCCACGGTCGACACGTTGATTCTGGACGAGGCACACCAGCTGGCCGAAATCGGCGTGCAATTTCTCGGCGCGCGTTGCGGCACGGCGCAGATCATCGACCTCGGCCGCGACGTGCTCGCTGCCGGCGTGCAGCATGCCAAGGGGCTGGCCGACTGGCAGCAACTCAGCGCAGCGCTCGAACGCGCCGCACGCGATCTGCGCCTGGTGGCGCCGCAGGCGACGGGCCGTCTCAGTCAGGCGCAGACCCTGGCCTTGCCCGGCTGGGACGTGGCGCTGCACGACGTGCAGGCGCAACTAGAGCATGTCGCGGCGGTGCTCGCAGCGCACGAGGAGGCGGCGGCCGAATTCACCCGGCTGCTCCAGCGCTGCACCGCCCTGCAGCAGGCGCTGACCGACTGGCAGGGTGCGGACGACGCGCAGGCGCAGCAAGACGGCGTGGGGCTGGTGCGCTGGCTGGAGGTGAGCAACGCGCACCTGCGGCTGCAATCCGCTCCGCTGTCGATCGCGCCGGCTTTTGCCGCATTGGTGGCGAAAAACAATCAGGCGTGGATTCTCACCTCGGCGACGCTGACCGTCGGCGGCAGTTTCCGCCATGCGCGCGCCGCGCTCGGGCTGACCGCAGAACTGGGTGGTTGCGCCCCGGTCGAGCACGCAGTGCCGCCACGCTGCCGCGAACTGCGCGTGGCCAGCCCGTTCGATTACCCGGCGCAGGGACGGTTGCTGGTGCCGCAGGATCTCCCGCTGCCCAACCAGAACGGACATTCCGCAGCGGTCGGCGCGCTTGCTGCCCAACTGGCTGAGGCCAATCCGGGCGGCACGTTCGTACTCACCACCACATTGCGCGCCGCCGGCGTCATCGCACAAACGCTGCGGCAACGTCTGCCAGGGCGCGTGATGCTGGAGCAGTTCGACGAATCCAAGCAAGCGTTGCTCACGTGCTTTGCCGCGACGCCCCGCGCCGTACTGGTGGGCAGCCAGAGCTTTTGGGAGGGGGTGGATCTGCCGGGAGACCGGCTGACGCTGGTGGTGATCGACAAACTGCCGTTCGCGCCGCCAGACGATCCGCTGACCGCCGCGCGCCTACAGCACATCGAGGCCCAGGGACGCAGCGGGTTTACCGACTACAGCCTGCCGCAGGCCGCGTTGTCGCTGCAGCAGGGTGCCGGGCGGCTGATCCGCAGCGAGACCGACCGCGGCCTGCTCGTGGTCTGCGACCGGCGACTGACGGCAACCGGCTGGGGGCGGCAGCTGCTGGCCGGGTTGCCGCCGTTGACCCGGATCACCCGGTTGCAGCAGGCGCTGGATTTTTTGCGCACGGTGGGCGGCGCGACACGGCCACCAGACAGCGGCCCGCCGCCGGCTGCAGCCGACACGGCGCCACCGGCCTTACCACAGCTTCCAGAATGAATCGTTGCGCTGCGGCAGTCCCTCGGTGAGGTAGACGCTGTGCGGGTAGTTCAGCCTGAGCACGCGCTCGGCATCGTCGCGCAGCTGCGTCAGGCCGAGTTTGCCGTAGGCGTGCACGAGTACGGCCAGCGCCAGCTGGTTCGACGGCGCATCCTGGTAGTGCTCGATCGCACGTTGCGCCCGGTCGGCTGCGGCCACATACGCGCCTCGACGGTAGTAGAACAGCGCGACGTGGGTTTCGTACTCGGCCAGCGAGTTCACGATGTAGCGCATGCGCTGGCGCGCATCGGCGGCGTATTTGCTGTCAGGAAAACGGGTGACGAGTTCCTTGAACGCCTCGAACGATTGTTTGGCCGCGGCCTGGTCGCGCTCGTACAGCTTTTGATCGGACAAAAACGAAAACCAGCCTTGATCGGTATTGAAATTGATCAGTCCTTTGAGGTAGAGGACGTAATCGGTGTACGGGTTGTTCGGGTAGAGCTTGAGAAAGCGGTCGACGGCGGCGAGCGCCTGCGCGCGTTCGCCCTGTTTGTAGTTGCCGTAGGCGATTTCGATCAACGCCTGCTGCGCCAGCAGGCCGTAGGGGTAGCGCGATTCGAGTTTTTCGTAGAGCTTCACCGCCTTTTCGGTGTTGCCGCTGTTCATCTCGTCTTTGGCCTCTGCATACAATTTGGCCGACGACCAGCCCAGGGTTTGATCTTTTTCCGGAGACGATGCGCAGCCGGCAAGGCCGAAGACCACGGCCACGGCGGCAGCGCCCAACAACCGGCGCGTCCAGAGACGGTACAACGCAACACGCATATCAATCGCCCAGGGTGATGTGTCAGCTTCCGGATTATAGGGAGCCGCCTGTGCCGCACGGACATGACCGATTCTGCCCATTCCACCGCTTTTGACGCTGCCGGGCTGGCCGATGCCGACGACGAGGACGTCGCGGTGCCGCCCGCCGTGCTCGAAGCCGTCGTCCCCGACAGCGAAGCCGGGCAACGGCTCGACAAAGTCCTCGCCGCGCTGTTTCCGCAGCATTCGCGCAGCCGCCTGCAGCAGTGGTGCGAAGCCGGGTTGGTGCGCATGGGCGGGCAACTCGCCGGGGTGCGCGACAAGGCGCGCGCCGGCGATGTGCTGCAAGTCAGCGTCCCGGCGCTGCCCGAAGACACGGCGTTTGCCGCCGAGAACCTGCCGCTGAACGTGGTGTACGAAGACCCGGCGCTGCTCATTGTCGACAAGCCCGCGGGTCTGGTGGTGCACCCGGCCGCGGGCAACTGGAGCGGCACATTGCTCAACGGCCTGCTTGCGCGCTATCCCGAAACTGCCGCATTGCCACGCGCGGGCATCGTCCACCGCCTGGACAAGGACACCAGCGGCTTGATGCTGACGGCGCGCACGCTGCAGGCGCAGACCGAGCTCGTGCGCCTGTTGCAGGCAAGACGCATCCATCGCCATTACCTCGCCCTGGTCTGGGGGGAGGTCGCCACCGCATTCAGCGTCGATGCGCCGATTGCCCGTCACCCGCGCGACCGTCTGCGCATGGCCGTGGTGCACGGCGGCAAACCGGCGCGCACCGATTTCACCCCGCTGGCCGTGGTCCAGACGCGCTGGGGGCCGCTGACCGCGTTGCACTGCAAGCTGCACAGCGGGCGCACCCACCAGATCCGCGTGCATCTGCGCGCCTCCAGACTCGATCTGGTGGCCGATGCGGTGTACGGCGGGCGTGCCCGTCCCGGGGTGTCGCTGCAGCGGCAGGCGCTGCACGCGGCGCGACTGGCGTTGCGCCACCCGCTGACCGGCGAACTGCTCGACCATGTGGCGATGATCCCCGCGGACATTGCGGCGTTCTGGGCAGAATGCGGGGGGCGGACGGAACAGATCGACCCACACGCCTGGCCGGTCAGCACGGGTTGAGGCATTGGCGATGTGCGAAACCGCTCCGCATCAGACCTCTGCTCCCGCTGCCGCAGGCGAAGCGGCCGGGAGCGCCGCCGACTGGGTGTGGGTCAGCTGGCCGGGCAACCCGCGGGTGCGTGCCGTGTTCACCACTTGCGCCGGCGGTGTCAGCCGCGGCGCCTACGCCTGTTCCGGCCCGGCGGGGCAGGACGGGCTGAATCTGGGCTCGCACGTCGGTGACCGGCCGGACGATGTAGCGGAGAACCGACGGCGTCTGCGCCAGGCCCTGGGCGGGGCGCAGCCGCGTTACCTGCAGCAGGTGCACGGCGTCGAGGTGGCCGATCTGGACCGTTGCCCTCCCGACGACGCCGAGCCCATGGCCGATGCCGCCTGCTGTACCCGGCCGGGTCTTGCCGCCACCGTGCTGGTTGCCGACTGTCTGCCGGTGCTGTTCGCCGCCCCTGGTGGGCGCGCCGTCGCCGCAGCGCATGCCGGCTGGCGCGGGCTGGCCGGCGGCGTGCTCGAAGCCAGTCTGCACGCCGTGTGCCAGCGCGCGGGCTGTGCGCCCGCGCAGGTGCAGGCGATGCTTGGCCCGGCCATCGGCCCGCGCGCGTTCGAGGTGGGCGACGAGGTGCGCGCGGCGTTCGTCGGTCAGAACGCGGCGCTGGCCTGCGCCTTCGTCCCCGCCCGGCGCGGAAAATGGCTGGCCGACATCTGGTTGCTCGCCCGCCTGCGGCTACAGCACGCCGGTATGCAGCCGCAGCGCATCGGCGGGGGCGGATGGTGCACCGTGAGCAACCCGGGGCGTTTTTTTTCCTATCGTCGCCAGACCGTCACGGGGCGGCAGGCCGGGTGTGTGTGGATTGTCTGACACCGTGCCCACCCCAATCTGCCTGGTTGACACTGTCACATCGCTGCTCAAGAATGCATGAACGTCTGCCGCGGCTTTCCTCCTGCACGCCCGGCGGCCGCTCTGCCTGTCACTTCGCTCCCAACGCCGCATCCCCTTATCAACCCGATGGATCAAGCCACTTCGACGACACAGGATGCGTCATCGCCGGCAGCGCGTGCCGCCGCCTCGATGGGATCAGACTGGATGCACAACTGGATGGCGCCGCTGCGTGCCGCACTGCACACCGTCTCGCGGCAGCCAGCCCTGTCGCTCGACACGGCGCGGGTGCAGCAATTGCAGCAGCGCTATGTCGACGAATTCCGTCAGTTGTGGATGTCGCTGCTGGCGCCGCAATCCGCGCCGGCGATCCAGCCCGGAGCGGATCGGCGTTTTGCCGCGTCCGCATGGAGTGAAAACCGCATTTCCAGCTACACCGCCGGGCTGTATCTGCTCAGCGCGCGCGCACTGCTGGAACTGGCCGACTGTGTGCAGGCCGACGAGCCGACGCGGCAAAAAATCCGTTTTGCCGTGCAGCAATGGGTCGATGCCGCGGCGCCGTCGAATTTCCTGCCGCTCAACCCCGAGGCGGTGCACAAGGCGGTGCAGACCCGCGGCGAGAGCCTGCGCACCGGGCTGGACAACTGGCTGAAAGATTTGCGGCAGGGACGACTGACGCAGACCGATGAATCGGTGTTCGAGGTCGGGCGCAACGTCGCCACCACGGCGGGACAGGTGATTTTCGAGAATGCGCTGTTCCAGCTGATCGAATACACGCCGTTGACCGCCCAGGTGCACGCGCGGCCGCTGCTGTTCGTGCCGCCGTCGATCAACAAGTACTACATCCTCGACCTGCAGCCCGACAATTCTCTGGTGCGCTTCGCCCTGGAACAGGGGCACCGCACTTTCATCATGTCGTGGCGCAATCCAGACGCCAGCATGGGCCACCTCACATGGGACGACTATGTGCAGGACGGCGTGATCCGCGCAATGGAGGTGGTGCGCGACATCGCGGCGGCTGACAGCGGCGGCACGATCAACACCCTGGGGTTTTGCGTCGGCGGCACGCTGCTGGCCAACGCGCTGGCCGTGCTGCAGGCGCGCGGCCGGCAGTTCGCGCACAGCGTCACCTTGCTCACCACCATGCTCGACTTCAGCGATACCGGCATTCTCAGCGTGTACGTCGACGAAGCCTCGGTGGCGCTGCGCGAGGCCACGCTGGGCAAAGGCGGGCTGATGACCGGGCGCGAGCTGGCGTCGGCGTTTTCCAGCCTGCGGCCCAACGATCTGGTGTGGAACTACGTCGTGGGCAATTACCTCAAGGGCGAAACCCCGCCGCCGTTCGATTTGCTGTATTGGAACTCCGACTCGACCAATCTGCCCGGCCCGCTGTTTGCCTGGTATTTGCGCAACACCTACCTGGAAAACAAAATGCGCCAGCCGGGCGCGCTCACCGTGGCCGGGGTGCCGCTGGATTTGCAGTCGATCACCCTGCCGGCGTATGTGTACGCGTCGCGCGAAGACCACATCGTGCCGTGGAAAACGGCGTATGCCAGCACGCAAATCCTCCGCGGGCCGGTGCGTTTCGTGCTGGGCGCGTCCGGCCACATCGCCGGGGTGATCAACCCGGCCAAGCGCAACAAACGCAGTCACTGGGTCGGTGCAACGCGCTCGCGGCGGCTGCCGGCGCAGGCGCAGCGCTGGCTGGATGCGGCGCAGGAACGCCCGGGCAGCTGGTGGACCGACTGGGCGCAGTGGCTCGCTGAGCAGGCCGGGCCGCTGGTTGCGGCGCCGAAAAAGCCGGGCAATGCCCGTTACCGCCCGATCGAGCCGGCACCGGGGCGCTACGTCAAAGTACGTGCCTGAGCGAATTTTGATTGTTCTTCGAGGATGGACGAATGGATGACATCGTGATCGTGTCTGCCGTGCGCACGGCAGTGGGGAAATTCGGCGGCTCGCTGGCCAGGGTGCCCGCGGTCGATCTGGGCGCCGTGGTCATCAGACAGGCCGTGGCGCGCGCGCGGCTCGACCCCTCGCAGGTATCCGAAGTGATTTTCGGCCAGGTCTTGCAGGCCGGGGTGGGGCAAAACGGCGCGCGGCAAGCCAGCATCAAGGCCGGGCTGCCCGATATGGTGCCGGCGATGACGGTGAACAAAGTCTGCGGTTCCGGGCTGAAAGCGGTGATGCTGGCGGCGCAGGCGATTCGCGATGGCGACGCTGACATCGTCGTCGCCGGTGGGCAGGAGAACATGAGCGCCGCGCCGCATGTGCTGCCGGGCTCGCGCGACGGCCAGCGCATGGGCGACTGGAAGCTGATCGACAGCATGATCGTCGACGGGCTGTGGGATGCGTTCAACCAGTACCACATGGGCACCACGGCGGAAAACGTGGCGAAAAAATACGGCATCACCCGCGACATGCAGGATGCGTTTGCCGCCGCCAGCCAGAACAAGGCCGAGGCAGCGCAGAAAGCCGGGCGTTTTGCCGACGAAATCGTGCCAGTGATGCTGCCGCAGAAAAAGGGCGATCCGCTGCCGTTCGCCACCGATGAATTCGTCCGCCACGGCGTTACTGCCGAGTCGCTCGCCGCGCTGAAGCCGGCGTTCGACAAGGCAGGGACGGTGACCGCGGGCAATGCCTCCGGCATCAACGATGGTGCGGCGGCCGTGGTGGTGATGTCGGCCAGACGGGCCGCGGCGCTGGGGTTGGAGCCCCTGGCGGCGATCCGAGCCTACGCCAACGCCGGGCTCGATCCGGCGTATATGGGCATGGGGCCGGTGCCAGCGTCCACCCGCTGCCTGTCGCGTGCCGGCTGGACGCCGCAAGACCTGGATCTGATGGAAATCAACGAGGCGTTTGCCGCACAGGCGATCGCGGTCAACCAGCAGATGGGCTGGGACACGGCCAAGGTCAACGTCAACGGCGGGGCCATTGCCATCGGCCACCCGATCGGCGCCAGCGGTTGCCGCATTCTCGTCACCCTGCTGCACGAAATGCGCAAACGCGACGCGAAAAAGGGGCTGGCTTCGCTGTGCATCGGCGGCGGCATGGGCGTGGCCATGGCGCTGGAGCGCTGAGCGCCGCAACGGTCAATGACAATCGAAAGAGGAGAGCGAGATGGGAAAGAAAGTGGCCTACGTCACCGGCGGGATGGGGGGCATCGGTACGGCGATTTGCAAGCGGCTGTGCGAGGCAGGGCACAAGGTCATCGCCGGCTGCGGGCCGAATTCCAGCCGCAAGCAGAGCTGGCTGGAGTCGATGCGCGCGCAGGGCTTCGACGTTTACGCGTCCGAGGGCAACGTCGCCGATTGGGATTCGACCAAGGCCGCTTTCCAGAAAGTGTTTGCCGAGCATGGGCAGGTGGACATTCTGGTGAACAACGCCGGCATCACCCGTGATGCGGTGCTGCGCAAAATGACTTACGAAGACTGGGACCTGGTGTTGCGCACCAATCTTTACTCGATGTTCAACGTGACCAAACAGGTGATCGACGGCATGGTCGAGCGCGGCTGGGGGCGCATCATCAACATCTCGTCGGTCAACGGCGAGAAAGGCCAGTTCGGCCAGACCAACTACGCCGCCGCCAAGGCCGGGATGCATGGTTTCACCATGTCGCTGGCGCTGGAGGTCGCTTCCAAAGGCGTGACGGTCAACACCGTGGCGCCGGGCTATATCGCCACCGATATGGTCAAGGCGATCCGCCAGGACGTCCTGGACAAAATCATTGCGTCGATTCCGGTCAAACGCCTGGGCACGCCGGAGGAGGTGGCCTCCATCGTCGCCTGGCTGGCCAGCGAGGACGCGGGTTTCACCACCGGTGCGGAGTTTTCGTGCAATGGCGGTTTGCACATGAGTTGACGGCCGTCGGCGGGATCGGGATTGTGCGGTGCGGGAAATTCTCGGTGGAAGCCGGCGGCAGATATGGTTCAATCGCACTGGCTGCAGTGCACGCCCGTCTTTTTGATTGGACCTTATCGCCATGCCCAAACCAGAATCTGCTGCGCGCGTCATCAAAAAATATCCCAACCGCCGGCTTTACGACAGCGAAGCCAGCGCGTACATCACGCTCAACGACGTCAAGCAACTCGTCATGGACGGGGTGCGTTTTGTCGTGCAGGACGCCAAAACCGGTGAAGACCTCACGCGCAGCATTCTGCTGCAAATCATCCTGGAAGAGGAAAGCGGCGGCGTGCCGATGTTCAGCGCGGCGATGCTCGAACAGATCATCCGGTTTTACGGCCACGCCATGCAGGGCATGATGGGCAGCTACCTGGAAAAGAACGTGCAGGCGTTCATCGACATCCAGAACAAACTCAGCGAGCAGTCCCGCGGCCTGTACGACAACGCCGCGCTCAACCCGGAAGCGTGGACGCAGTTTCTCAGCGTGCAAAGCCCGATGCTGCAGAGCATGATGAGCAACTACCTGGAACAAAGCAAAAACCTCTACATGCAAATGCAGGAACAGATGCAGGAGCAGGCGCGGCAGATGCTCGGGGCGTTCCAGAACGTGCAGAAAAAATAGTCAGGCGTCGGGTGCGACCGGCTTGGGCGACAATTCGGGGATGCAAGTCACATCCCCTTCTTCCACGACCGCGGCGCAGCCGGCGCCGAAAATCGGTTTTGTTTCGCTGGGCTGCCCCAAGGCGCTGGTCGACTCCGAGCGCATTCTCACCGAGCTGCGGGCTCAGGGTTACGCCACGTCCAAGAGCTATGCAGGAGCCGATCTGGTGATCGTCAACACCTGCGGCTTCATCGACGCCGCCGTGCAGGAAAGCCTGGATGCCATCGGTGAGGCGCTGGCGGAAAACGGCAAGGTCATCGTCACCGGCTGCCTTGGCGCACGCAGCGACGCGGCCACCGGCAACAACCTGGTGCGTCAGGTGCATCCCAAAGTGCTGGCCGTCACCGGTCCGCACGCCACCGACGAAGTGCTGCAGCACGTGCATGCGGTGCTGCCCAAACCGCACGATCCGTTCGTCGACCTGGTGCCTGCCGCCGGGGTCAAGCTCACGCCCAGACACTACGCCTATCTCAAAATCAGCGAGGGCTGCAACCACGGCTGCACGTTTTGCATCATCCCGGCGATGCGCGGCGATCTGGTGTCGCGGCCGATCGGCGAGGTTCTGGACGAGGCGCGCGCGCTGTTCGCTTCGGGGGTGAAAGAACTGCTCGTCGTCAGCCAGGATACCTCGGCATACGGCGTCGATCTGAAGTACCGTACCGGCTTTTGGGATGGCCGGCCGATGCGCACCCGGCTGACCGAGCTGGCGCAGGCCTTGGGTGAGCTGGCGGCACAGCACGACGCCTGGGTGCGCCTGCACTACGTCTATCCCTATCCGCATGTCGACGAAGTGCTGCCGCTCATGGCTCAGGGGCGCATCCTGCCGTATCTCGACGTGCCGCTGCAGCATGCCCATCCTGCCGTGCTGCGCCGCATGAAACGGCCGGCCAGCGGTGAGCAGTTCCTGCAGCGCATCGCCCGCTGGCGGGAGATCTGCCCGCAGCTGGTCGTGCGTTCGACGTTCATCGCCGGCTTTCCGGGCGAGACGGAGGAAGAATTCGCCTACCTTCTGGACTTCATCCGCGAAGCGCAGCTCGACCGTGTCGGCTGTTTTGCCTACTCGCCGGTGCAGGGCGCCGCGGCGAATGACCTGCCTGGCGCGGTACCCGAGGCGTTGCGCGAAGAGCGCCGGGCGCGGTTCATGCAAGTGGCCGAAGACGTTTCCACGCGCAAGCTGCAAAACCGCGTCGGTCAGGTGCTGCAGGTGTTGGTCGATCAGGCCAGCCGCGAAGGCGGAGTGGGCCGCAGCTATGCCGACGCGCCTGAAATCGACGGCAAGGTGCACATCCTTGCACCGGACAAACCGTCGCAGCGGCTGCGGCTGATGCAAAGCGCCGGGCAATTCGTCCGTGTGCGCGTGCGCAGCGCGCAGGGGCACGACCTGGTGGGCGAAATGGCGTGACCGGGCTGGTGTGAACCCGGCTCAAACCGGGCCGATTGCCGCCTTGATGGCCAGGGCGTTGCGCTCGAAGCCGATGCCGGTGATTTTGCCCTGATCCACCCGCAGCAGCGTGACGGCATCTTTCTCGCGCGGCATGAACGCCGCCTGTGCGGCGTGGGTCACGAGCAGAATGTCGTAAGGACGTTTGCGCATTTTGGGCAAGGCAAAATTTTGCGTGACGAACGCCGGCATGCCGCTGATGTCCGCGACAAACACGATGCCATGCCTGCGCATCGCTTCCGCGCCGATGTCGGTGAGATAGGCGTTGACTTCGTCCGATGGCGCTTTTTCCACGGCAAACAGAATGAACCGTGTGCCTGCTCCCGGAAAGGCCTGCGGCACCCCATGCTGGTTGTCCAGCGTCATTTGGGGCAAGGTGGCGCCCACCCCCAGCGCCGCGGCACGCGCCGGATTCAGCGGCAGGCAGAGGGTGGCGATGGAGGCGAGGACGAACGTTCGGCGGTGCATCTGGGCTCCTGGAGTCGGGTTGAAAACTCCATCAGAACAGAGCGCATGCCGTGGCGTTCACCGCGGGCGCCGGCGCGCCGTGTTTGAGATTGATGTGTCTCAAACTGTATCCCAAACTGTATCCATTTCGCGGCTCGGCGGTCAGAGGTGGATGCCGAACGCCGACATGTTGCGGTAAATCATGTACAGCGCCACCACGGCGACCAGCGCGGCGAAAATCAGGTTGAGTGTTCCTTTGCTGTTTTTGCCCAGGTGTGTGGCCAGGCGCGCGCCGATGACCCCGCCGGCGATGCCCCCGGCGATGTAGAGCACGGCTACGGTCCAGTCAAGCAACCCCGAGCGTGCATAGTTGACCGCCGTGGTCAGACCAAACGTGCCGACGGAAAACAGCGACGAGCCAATCGCCGCCAGCATCGGCATGCCGGTGGCGAACACCAGCCCGGGGACGATCAAAAAGCCACCGCCGATGCCGAAAAATCCCGACAGCATGCCGACGATGCAGGCAGAAAGCAGCAATTTCCACAGCGAAAACTGCCCCGGGTGACCTTCCATTTCACCCGGCTTGACCTTTTTCGGCCGCACCATCAGCGCCGCGATCACCAGCATCAGAATGGCGAACAGGAATAGCAGCTTTTTGCCATCGACGGCCTTGCCCAGACTGGAGCCGACGAAGGCGGCGATCGCCCCCATCACGGCAAAAATCACCGCTTCTTTCCAGCGCACATTGCCGGCGCGGGCATGCGGTACCAGATTGATGTAGGCGTTGACCGAAACCGCCAGCGCCGTGGTGCCGATGACGACGTGCGGGTTCGGGTAGCCCACCAGATACAGCAGCAGCGGCACGGCCAGAATCGACCCGCCGCCGCCGATCAGGCCGAGGGTGAAGCCGACGGCCACGCCGGAGACGACGGCAAGAATGTGTTGAAGCAGGGTCAGGTCAGCGAGCATGGGCGAAGGAAAAAGGGCAGGGCGGATCGGACGTCTGTCGCGCAGGGGTGTTGCACGGCGGGCCGATGGAGCTCTGCCGCGCGGGCTTGCGGTTGCAAGCATATAAGAATGACCTTATCGGGGCTGTGAGGATTTGTGCGGTTGTGTGGCGATGCGCAGTTTTGCGTCGCCATGCCGCTGAGCGGGAGACAAGATGTAACTCTACTCACCGCATGTGTCCTGTAGGCCTGCTGTCAGCCGCACTGCCGATGCTGCGCCCGGGTTGGCGCGAGGCTGGCCTGCATGGCCGTATGACACGGCACACACCCTGAAAACAATGAGGAGATTTGCAATGGACGGAAAAAAAGTGATCAACCCTGCGCCTCTCGGGCTGTCCGGCTTCGCCCTGACGACCTGGCTGCTCAGCATGGTCAACGCAGGCTGGTTTCCCGGTGTCGATGTGCCGATGGTGCTCGCGGCTGCGTTTGCCTTTGGCGGGACGGCGCAATTCGTCGCCGGGGTGATCGAAGCCGGGGTGGGAAACAGCTTTGGCTTCGTGGCGTTTTGCGGCTACGGCGCGTTCTGGTGGAGTTTCGCCCTGTTCGTCGATTTTTTTGCCAAGGGCGTGCAGGGCCCGTTCGTCGGCTGGTTCTTGCTGCTGTGGGGCGTTTTCACCACGTATCTGTGGATTGCCACGTGGAAAAAAGGCAAGGCGCTGATGCTGATTTTTACCGCGCTGGTGCCGACGTTCTTTCTCCTGGCCGCCGGGGCGCTCAGCGGTAACAATGGCCTGAGCGTGCTCGGCGGTTACCTTGGCCTGCTCACGGCTGCCCTGGCGTTTTATCTGGCTGCGGCCGAAGTCATCAACGAGGCCTGGGGACGCAGCGTCCTGCCGGTGTGATGCCACCTCCCCGCTGCGTCATGGACGTGGCGGGGACGGCAGAGTGCAGAGTGAACGGGGCAGCACAGTAGGCGGTGCGGCATTGCCCAATGCGCATGAACGGATTCAGCAAGACGTCAGTTTTGCGCTGCAGCATTGCGCAAACACAAATTGGTTCCAGCAGTCGTGGATCATGGCGCCCGCAGAGGCGCGGCTGGCCAGGCCGGCAGACTCGCTGCGGGAATGGCAGAGCCCGTTCACATCATGCAAAAAAACCGCTGGATTGCGCTCGGCGCGGTGGTTGTCCTGGCCGCGCCGCTCGCCTGGGCCAGCTTTGGCCCGTCTTCTTCTCTGCGGCCACGCCGCAGCGATGCAGCCGATCCGCCGACGGCGGCGGCGCAGGTGGTCTCACGGTCGTTGCCCGCTGACATCAACATCCGCGAAACCACGGGGCCACGGGGGATCGCCGTGCGGGAATACATCGCCCCCAACGGCACCTTGTTCGCCATGACCTGGGCCGGCCCGCAGCACGTCGAGGCTGGCGAGGTGGTGACCAGATTTTTTTCGCAGACGCCGACAGACGGCGCGCAGGTGGCATCGACGCTGCCCGTGGTCGTGCGCAGTCTGCGTCAGCCCTGGGGCAGTGAAGGCGTGGCGTATGTTCCAGCGCGCATGCCGCTGGATTTCGACGTCAACGCCCTGGCTCCCTGAGCCGCCTCAGCCGCCGCCTTCCATCCGCTTCCACAATGGCCGCATGCGGGCCAGCAGCGCGCCGTAGTTGCGGTTGATGCGCTCGATTTCCGCGCTTTGCGTGGCGATGAGCTCGTTTTCCTGCTGCGTGAGCACGCGGTTTTCCTCAAACTTGGTCCGCAGCTCCAGAGGCAGCGGGCCTTTGGGGTAGAACTGCGCGTCGGCGTCCAGATGCTGGCGCTGCTTGGCCAGCAGGACGAGCTGCTTTTTCGCGTCCTCGATCATGGTTTGTGGCCGGTCGAGGTCTTTGCGCCAGGCCTGCTGCAAAGCCGCTTCGTTGGGGTAGCGCAAGAGCAGCGCACGATCCTCGCGCTGCTGGTCGCGTTGCTGCTGCGCCAGCCGCCGCGCGGCGTCGTTGGCCTGCGCCTGCTGCGCCTGTTCCTTGGCGGTGAGGATCAGACGGCGCACCGTGCCATCCGGGCCGATCACTTTGCCGCCGTAGGTCAGACAATCGTTGGTCAGCCGGTCGGTCGATACCAGCGTGCCGTTGGCATCACGGCATAAATAGACGTCGGCGTGCGCCCACAGCGGGGTGCTCAGCAGCGCGCCAAACAGCGCGACGCGAAAACGGCGGATTGTGAATTCCATGAAGGACAAACAACTGAAGGAATAAGACAATGTCACCTTTCGGGCGCATTGCAGCCGCCCAGACACCATCGGTCGCCCCGGCAGTCTTTCGGCTGGGCGTCACCACGGGCTGGCGCCGACTGTCTGACACCGGATTGTGCCTTGCTTTTTCCACTAACGGGCAAGCCCCGTTCCCGCTGACTCAAACCTCGAATCGCAACCCATGCACCCGTTTCCGCTGCGCGTCACTTCCTTGAACCTCAATGGCATCCGTTCTGCGGCGGATAAAGGACTGGACACCTGGCTGCGCGAGCAGGCGCGGCCCGATGTCTTGTGCGTGCAGGAGCTCAAGGCGCGCAGTGAGGACATGACCGCGCCGCTGCGCTCGCTCGGCGGCCTGCGTGGCGGCGCTTTTCATCACGCCGACAAACCGGGCTACAGCGGAGTCGGTTTGTATTGGCGGCACGAGCCCGATGAGGTGCGCATCGGCTTCGGTCATGCCGAATTCGACGCCGAGGGGCGCTACGTCGAAGCCATCTACAAGCCGTCGGGCGCCAGGCCGATTGCCGTGATGTCCGTCTACTTCCCCTCCGGGTCGAGTTCGCCGCAGCGGCAGGAAGCCAAGTTTCGCTTCCTTGCCGATTTTTACGACCATCTGCAGCAGCGCCGCAGCGCCGCAGAGGTGTTGCTTTGCGGCGACATCAATATCGCGCACAAAGAAATCGATCTGAAAAACTGGAAAGGCAACCTGAAGAACAGCGGGTTTTTGCCGGAGGAAAGAGCATGGGTCACGCGGCTGCTCGAAACCGGTGGGTTCGTCGACGTCTTCCGCCAGCTCGATCCACGGCCCGACCGCTATACCTGGTGGAGCAACCGGGGTCAGGCGCGCGCGAAAAACGTCGGCTGGCGCATCGACTATCACCTCGCAACCCCCGCGATTGCCGCGCGTGCGAAGCCGGGGAGTGCGTGGATTTACACCGACCAGCGTTTTTCCGACCATGCCCCGCTGAGCATCGACTACGCTTGATCCACTGGCCGGCGCATAACAAAAAACCCGCATGGCGGGTTCATGGTGGGATGAAGACGCCGGTGGTGGGCGGTACTGGGATCGAACCAGTGGCTTCCACCGTGTGAAGGTGGCACTCTACCGCTGAGTTAACCGCCCAACTGCACGCCGGCCAGACAGGCACGCTGGCCAAACAGCGCGTGCATCAGCAAAGAACAGCATTATTGCACACTTTTCAGGACGATGGTGATGGCTCCTGGCTGGTGCGAGGCTTCCACACGCTGCGGCCCTTGCTTTTCTCGTCGAGCATGCGCAAAAACGCTTCGTGCGCCTGGAGTTCGGCTTCGCTGGGCTGGCTCAGCGGCAGAGGGTAGCCGTCGAGCGGGCGGGCTGCTGCGGTGGCGCTTTCCCGCGGTGTGTCCAGGTCGATGACCAGGCTGTCCTGCCCACGGGTCAGGCTGAGGTAGACCTCGGCGAGGAGTTCGGCGTCGAGCAGCGCGCCATGCAAGGTGCGGTGGGCATTGTCGATGCCAAAGCGTTTGCACAATGCGTCGAGGCTGTTGAATTTTCCGGGGAATTGCATTTTCGCCATCACCAGCGTGTCGGTGATGCGCGGGACGTGTTCGCGGAACGCCGGCAGATTCAGCCGTTCGAGCTCGGCATCGAGAAAGGCGCAGTCGAACGGCGCGTTGTGGATGATGATTTCGGCGTCACGCACGAAGTCGAGCAAGTCGTGGACGATTTGCCCGAAGCGGGGTTTGTCGGCGAGAAATTCCTCGGTCAGTCCGTGCACTTTGAGCGCGTCGGGGTGGCTGGCACGGTCGGGGTTGAGGTAGCTGTGGAAATGTCGACCGGTCAGGCGGCGGTTGAGCAGCTCGACACCGGCGACCTCGATGATGCGGTCGCCACTGCCGGGGTTGAGTCCGGTGGTTTCGGTGTCGAGCACGATTTGGCGGGTCATGGAAGGAAATCTCAGGCAAAATAATGTGTTTTTGACGCCGCGACGCGGGAGTGCGCGCGGCCGTGCGGGGCGCAGTCTGGCCGCCCCTTGAGGCGTCAAGCCTACCCGAATTGCCCGCGGCCATGTCCGACGCGGCCGCGCTGATATGAGCATGCACGATTCTGAACAGATCCGCCGCCGGCGGACGTTTGCCATCATTTCTCACCCGGACGCGGGCAAGACTACGCTGACCGAGAAGCTGCTGCTGTTCTCCGGCGCGATCCAGATCGCCGGCAGCGTGAAGGCGCGCAAGGCCAGCCGGCATGCGACCTCGGACTGGATGGAAATCGAAAAGCAGCGCGGCATTTCGGTGGCGTCGTCGGTGATGCAGATGGAGTGGCGCGACTGCGTGATCAACCTGCTCGACACACCCGGTCACCAGGATTTCTCGGAGGACACCTACCGCGTGCTCACCGCGGTCGATGCGGCGCTGATGGTGATCGACGCCGCCAACGGCGTCGAGGAGCAGACGCTGCGGCTGCTCGAGGTCTGCCGCGCGCGCAACACGCCGATCCTCACCTTCGTCAACAAGATGGACCGCGAGGTCCGCCAGCCGCTGGATCTGATGGACGAGATCGAGCGCACCCTGGGCATGGCCGCGGTGCCGTTCACCTGGCCGGTGGGGATGGGGCGCGATTTTCACGGTGTGTACGATCTGCGCCTGGACCGCATGCGGGTGTTTCATCCGGGCGAGGAGCGCGTGCGCGACGACGAGGTGCTGCTCGCCGGTCTGGACAACGCCGAATCGGTGCGGCGTTTCGGCGCCCCCTACGCGCAGGCGCAGCAGGAGATCGGTTTGCTGCGCGAGGCGGCGCCGGCCTTCGATCGCGCGGAATTTCTCGCCGGCCGTCAGTCTCCGCTGTTTTTCGGCTCGGCGATCAACAACTTCGGGGTGCAGGAGGTGCTCGACGCGTTGGTCGAACTCGCCCCGCCGCCATTGCCGCGCGCTGCCACCACGCGCGTGGTGCAGCCGCAAGAGACGGCGTTTACCGGGGTGGTGTTCAAGATCCAGGCGAACATGGACCCGGCGCACCGCGACCGCATTGCCTTCGTGCGCGTGGTGTCCGGGCGGTTCGAGCGCGGTATGAAAATCCGCGTCGTGCGCACCGGCAAGGACATTCGCCCGGGCAGCGTGGTCACCTTCCTGTCGCAGCGCCGTGAACTGCTCGACGAGGCGTATGCCGGCGACATCGTCGGCATTCCCAACCACGGCACGTTGCATCTGGGCGATACCCTGAGCGAAGGCGAGGAACTGCAATTCACCGGATTGCCGTTTTTTGCCCCCCGAAA
>JAJZAQ010000025.1 GCA_021799355.1 Pseudomonadota bacterium | reverse complement strand
TGTTCAGCATCGGCCTGCTGGGCGAATACATCGGCCGGATCTACGAGCAGGTGCGCGGCCGCCCGCGCTACCTGGTGCAGGCCGTGCTGCAGGATCTGCCGCCCGAGCCGGGCACCTTCGTGCCGCCGCGTGCAGCCGCTGCGGCAGAGCCAACCGGGGCGGCGGCGAAGTGAAAGCCGTCGTCTTCGCCTACCACAACGTCGGGGTGCGCGGGTTGCGCACCCTGCTGGCGGCGGGAATGGAGGTGGCGCTGGTCGTCACCCACCCCGACGATCCGCAGGAAAACCGCTGGTTCGACCGCGTGGCCGACGTCGCCGCCGAATTCGACCTACCCGTCGCCTACGTCGACCAGGCGGTGGACGCGGCGCTGGCGCAGCGCGTTTCGGCGCTCGCGCCGGACTATGTGTTTTCGTTTTACTTTCGCCGCATGCTGCCGGCCGAGGTGCTGGCCGCCGCGCGCATCGCCGCGCTCAACATGCATGGCTCGCTGCTGCCCAAGTATCGCGGCCGGGTGCCGGTGAACTGGGCAGTGCTGCATGGCGAGCGCGAAACCGGCGCGACGCTGCATGTGATGGAGGCCAAGCCCGACGCCGGCGACATCGTCGCGCAGCAGGCCGTGCCCATCCTGCCCGACGACACGGCCAAAGAGGTATTCGACAAGGTCACGGTCGCTGCCGAAATCGCGCTCGCGGGGGTGCTGCCGCAACTGCTGCAGGGGCGGGTGCCGCGCCGGCGCAACGACCTGGCTGCCGGCAGCTATTTCGGCGGCCGCAAGCCGGAAGACGGCCGCATCGACTGGGCGCAGCCGGCGCAGGCGGTCTACAACCTCATCCGCGCGGTCGCCCCGCCCTACCCCGGCGCGTTTTTCGACCACGCGGGACGCCGCTACATCGTCGCCCGCGCTCGGCTGGCCCGCCCGGCGCAGGCCGCGCTGCTGCCGGCGGATGCGCCGCTGGGCCCACATCGCGCAGGCCCCCTGCTGCTCGCCCGCTGCGGCGACGGCGGTGCCGTCGCGCTACACGAACTGTGGGACGCCTCGCACCCCGGCGTACCGCTGCCACCCGCCGACTGGCCCGTGCACCCCTGAATTCCCCATCGAGACTCGCACCATGAGAAAAATCCTCATCCTCGGCGTCAACGGCTTCATCGGCCACCACCTGTCCAAGCGCATCCTCGCCAGCACCGACTGGGAGGTGTACGGCATGGACATGAACACCGACCGCCTCGACGACCTGCTGCCCAACAAGCGCTTCAAGTTTTTCGAAGGCGACATCACCATCAACCGCGAGTGGATCGAATACCACGTGCGCAAGTGCGACGTGATCCTGCCGCTGGTGGCCATCGCCACTCCGGCAACCTACGTCAAAGCGCCGCTGCGGGTGTTCGAGCTCGACTTCGAGGCCAATCTGCCGATCGTCCGCGCCGCGGTCAAACATCGCAAGCGCCTAGTGTTTCCGTCGACCAGCGAGGTCTACGGCATGTGCCCCGACGCCGAGTTCGACCCCGAGAACTCGCCGC
The DNA here is from genome assembly GCA_021799355.1 of Pseudomonadota bacterium. Classification (GTDB taxonomy): domain Bacteria; phylum Pseudomonadota; class Gammaproteobacteria; order Burkholderiales; family Burkholderiaceae_C; genus Thiomonas. Next base: position 36,239 of record JAJZAQ010000025.1, on the reverse strand, counting down.
TGGTCTACGGCCCGATCAACAAACCGCGCTGGATTTACGCCTGCTCCAAGCAGCTGATGGACCGGGTGATCGCCGCCTACGGCCAGCAGGAAGGGCTGGACTACACGCTGTTTCGCCCGTTCAACTGGATCGGCGCCGGGCTGGACACCATTTTTTCGGCCAAGGAAGGCAGCTCGCGCGTGGTCACGCAATTCCTCGGCCACATCGTGCGCGGCGAGGCGATCAGCCTGGTCGATGGCGGACGGCAAAAGCGCGCGTTCACCGACATCGACGACGGCATCGATGCGCTGATGAAAATCATCGCCAACAAGGACGGCATCGCCAGCGGCAAGATCTACAACATCGGCAACCCGGCGAACAACCATTCGGTGCGCGAACTGGCCGAGATGATGCTGGCGATCGCCGCGACCCTGCCGGAATACGCCGAGTCGGCCAAGGCGGTGCAGCTGATCGAAACCAGCTCCGGCGCCTACTACGGCGCGGGCTACCAGGACGTGCAAAACCGCGTGCCCAAGATCGCCAACACCATGCGCGACCTCGACTGGGCACCGCGCACGCCGATGCAGACCGCGCTGCGCAAGATTTTCGACGCGTACCGAGGCCACATCGCGCAGGCCCGCGCTCTGGTGGACGACAGCGGCAACTGAGACTGAAACGGCGTCGGCGTCATTCGCGCCACAGCCAGGCCGCGCCGCGCACTCCGGACGAATCGCCGTGGCGCGCCGGCCGCAGCGGGGTTCGCACCTCGTCGGCAAACACCCAGTGCGCCCAGCGCTGCGGGACTTCGGCGTACAGCTCGGACACATTGCTCATGCCGCCGCCGAGCACGATGACATCCGGGTCGAGCAGGTTGATGACATGCGCCAGCGCCCGTGCCAGACGGTCGCAGTAGCGGATGAAACTGGCTCGCGCCGCGGTGTCGCCGGCGCGCATCGCGGCGATGATGTCCGGCGCCGCCAGCATGCCGCCGTGGCGCGCCGCGTGATCGGCGGCAAACGCCGGACCGCTGAGCCAGGTCTCGATGCAGCCGCGCTGTCCGCACCAGCACGCCGGGCCGGGAGATTCACCCCAGGCTGCCAGCCGCGGCCAGGGGAGTGGGTTATGGCCCCACTCGCCGGCGATGGCGTTGGCGCCGACCCAGCCGCTGCCGTCGATGGCAACGCCGGCGCCCACGCCGGTCCCCAAAATGGCGGCAAACACCATCCTCTGGCCCTGCCCGGCGCCGTCCACCGCCTCGCTGATCGCCAGACAGTTGGCATCGTTGTGCAGCCGCACCGGGCGCGACAGGCGCTGCTGCAGATCGCGGTGCAGCGGCCGGCCGTTGAGCGCCGTAGAGTTGGCGTTGCGCATCAGCCCGCTGCGCGGCGACACCGAACCGGGAATCGCCACGCCCAGCGGCAGGCGGCGGCCCAGCCTGGCGTCGGCCTGCTCGACCAGGGCGGCGATGGCCTCGATGGTCGCCGCGTAATCGCCCTGCGGTGTGGCGCAGCGCTGACGAAGCAAAAACGCGCCCTGCGCATCGAGCACGGCGACCTCGATTTTGGTGCCGCCCAGATCGACGCCGAGCAGGGCCTGGTCAGGCATCGCCCAGCAACTCCAGCAAACCGGCTTCGTCGATCACCGCCACGCCGAGTTCCTGCGCCTTGGCCAGCTTGCTGCCGGCTTCCGCCCCGGCGACGACGTAGTCGGTTTTTTTCGACACCGACCCGGCGACTTTGCCGCCGGCGGCTTCGATGCGCTGCCGGGCCTGGTCGCGGCTCATGTGCGGCAGGGTGCCGGTGAGCACGAGGGTTTTGCCTGCAAGCGGCCCGGCTGCCGCCGCGGCACCGGTTTCGTCCCAGTGCACGCCGCGCGCGCGCAGCAGCGCGAGCACCTCGCGGTTGTGCGGCTGGTCGAAGAACGTGCGGATGCTTTGCGCCACCACCGGCCCGATGTCCTTGACCTGCAGCAGCGCATCCACCGGCGCCTGCACGATGGCATCCAGACTGCCGAAATGCCGCGCCAAATCCTTTGCCGTGGCCTCGCCGACGTGGCGGATTCCCAGCGCATACAGGAAGCGTGCCAGCGTGGCCGATTTGCTGCGTTCGATGGCTGCGAGCAGATTGCCCGCGCTTTTGTCCGCCATGCGGTCCAGCGCGGCCAGCGCCGGCTGGTCGAGCTGGTACAGATCGGCGACGGTGCGCACCAGGCCGCCATCGACGAGCTGATCGACCAGCTTTTCCCCCAGCCCTTCGATGTCCATCGCCCGCCGGCTGGCGTAATGCAGAATGGCTTGTTTGCGCTGCGCCGGGCAGTACAGCCCGCCGGTGCAGCGCCAGTCGGCTTCGCCCGGTTCGCGCACGATGGCCGAGCCGCATACCGGGCAGCGGCCGCCGAGCTGTTTGTATAGGTCGAAAGGCCCGCCGGCGTCGGCCGGGCGACGGTCGAGCTCGACGGCGACCACTTCGGGGATGACGTCGCCGGCACGGCGCACGATCACCGTGTCGCCCACACGCACGTCCTTGCGCCGCACTTCGTCCTCGTTGTGCAGCGTGGCGTTGGTGACGGTGACGCCGCCGACGAACACCGGCTCCAGCTTGGCCACCGGGGTGAGTTTTCCCGTGCGCCCGACCTGGATGTCGATCGCCAATACGCGGGTGCTGCGCTCCTGCGCCGGGTATTTGTGCGCCACCGCCCACACCGGCTCGCGGTTGCGAAAGCCCAGCCGCGCCTGCAGCTCAAGGCTGTCGACCTTGTAGACCACCCCGTCGATGTCGAACGGCAATTGGTCGCGTGCGGCGGCGATGCGGGCGTGGAATTCGATCAGCGTCTGTGGCCCGGGGCCGGCCACGCGCTGTTTGGCCACCGGCAGACCGAAGGACTCGAAGGCGTCGAGCATGCCGTGCTGGGTCTGCGGCTGGTCGGGCCAGCCGACGATTTCGCCCCAGCCGTAGGCGTAGAAGTGCAGCGGGCGCTGCGCCGCCAGTTGCGGATCGAGCTGACGGATGCTGCCGGCCGCGCCGTTGCGCGGGTTGACCAGCGTGGGCAGGCCGCGGGCGCGCTGCCGGGCGTTGTAACGCTCGAAGTCGGCACGGTGCATCAGCACTTCGCCGCGCACTTCGAGCACGGCCGGCGGCGTGTCGCTGCGCAAGCGCAGCGCAACACTGCGGATGGTGCGCACGTTTTGCGTCACGTCTTCGCCGGTTTCGCCGTCACCGCGCGTGCTCGCCTGCACCAGCACGCCGTGTTCGTAGCGCAGGCTGATGGCCAGGCCGTCGAATTTGAGCTCGGCGTCGTAGATCACCGGCGGATCGTGCGGCCCCAGGCCGAGCTTGTTGCGCACGCGCTGGTCGAAGGCGATGGCGCCTTGCGGCGTGGTGTCGGTTTCGGTCTGGATCGACAGCATCGGCACGCGGTGGTGCACCGCGGCGAATTCGGGCAGCGGCGCACCGCCCACCCGCTGCGTGGGCGAGTCGGCGGTGCGCAATTCCGGGTGCGCGGCTTCGAGATCCTGCAGCTCGCGGAACAGCCGGTCGTAGTCCTCGTCGGGCACCAGGGGGGCGTCGAGCACGTAATAGGCGTGGTCGAGCCGCTGGATTTCGGCGCGCAGCGCAGCCGCGCGTGCCTGCAGCGAAGCGGAAGTCGCCATGGCCGGCATCAGGAAAACAGGCGTTGCGCCGCGGGAGATCCCGCCGGCAGTCCGTGTTGATCGAGCACCTGGTACAGGCGGTCGAGCTGTTTTTCGATGTGGTCGAGCGCGGCGTCGGACAAGGGGGCGTTGTTGTCATCGACCACGGCGGCGTCCAGCGCCTGCGCCAGTTCACGCGCGGCCTGGCGCAGGCGCGAAAACGGCTTGAGCGCCATCGGCGCCTGCGGCACTTCGAGCAGCAGGGTGGCGTGGCTGACGGCCGCGGCGTTGTCGGCCAGATCGGCACGGGCGTCGAACTGCAGATGCACCAGCGGCACCGGTGTCTGCTCGACGTCCTGGTACAGCAACACCATGCGCCCAGCCTCGGCGCCGGCGACAAAGCCCGCAGCCTGCGCGCGCTGCCTCAGGTAATCGACTTCCCACGGCACGCTGCGGGCGCGCAGCGTGATGGAGAGCTGGGCGTCGTTGGCGCTGGCGAACGCATCGAGTGCGCGCGCCTGCTCCAGCGCCTCGGCCATGTCGGGCAGATCGGGCTGCACGCCCAGCGCCTCACCGAGTTCGTGGCATTTGGCGATGAATTCGGAAAACTCGATGGCGTTGATCGGCCCGCCGCGGTTGCTCAGCTGTACCGCGGCCTGCAGCTCGGCGTAGCCGTGCTGCGGCTGCAGCGGTTCCCACTGGCCGGTGGCAGCGTTGCGGCCTTCGAACAGCATGCGTTTGGCGCCGGCGCGCGCGGCTTTGGGCAGACGCGGCAGCAACACGTCCCCCGTGCGCGCGGGTTCGAGCACGAAACTGGCGATGGCGTCGATCAGCGGATCGATCTGCAGCGGCAACAGCCGTGGCCGCGGCGCCGCCTCGGCCGCAGGCAGCACCGGCTCGACCGCCACACCGTCGGCGGCCAGGCCATCCAGTCCGCCTGGCTCGACCGGTTCGGCGCGCGCCGGGTCGTTTGCCTGCACGGCCTGGCGCTGGCGGCGGAGCTTGCCCGACTGCCAGGCGTTGTAGGCGACGACCGCGGCAATGATCACCGCGCCGATGACGATGAGGGCGATTTGCAACTGTCCCATGCAGGAATCCTAAGGTAAAGGTGCGGCGGCTCAGGCGGCCTGGGCAAAGCGTAGCGCCGCGTCCATTTCCACGGCAACGGTGCGCGACACGCCCTGCTCCTGCATGGTCACGCCGATGAGATGGTCGGCCATTTCCATGGCGATTTTGTTGTGCGAGATGAACAGGAACTGCGTCGTTGCCGACATGTCGCGCACCAACCGGGCGAAGCGCTCGGTGTTGGCGTCGTCCAGCGGTGCATCCACCTCGTCGAGCAGGCAGAACGGTGCCGGGTTGAGCTGGAAAATGGCAAACACCAGGGCAATGGCCACCAGCGCCTTTTCGCCGCCGGACAGCAGGTGGATCGAGCTGTTTTTTTTCCCCGGCGGCTGCGCCATGACCTGCACCCCGGCATCGAGGATCTCCTCGCCGGTGACGATCAGCCGCGCCGTGCCGCCGCCGAACAGCAGGGGAAACATGCGGCCGAAGTGGTCGTTGATCTGGGCGAACGTGCTGGCCAGCAGTTCGCGCGTCTCGGCGTCGATTTTGCGGATCGCGTCTTCCAGGGTGGTGATGGCGGTCTGCAAATCGTCGTGCTGCGCATCGAGGAATTGCTTGCGCTGGCGGGCCTGGCCGAGCTCGTCCAGCGCGGCGAGGTTGACCGCGCCGAGCGCGGCGATGTCGCGCTGCAGCCGTTCGTGTTCGCGCGTCAACGCCGCGGCCTGTGCGTCGGCGGGCAGGGCCTGGCGCAGGGCATCGACGTCGGCCTGCGCCTGGGCGAGCTGCTGTTCGAACTGCTCGGCCTGCAGACGCCATTCCTGCTCCTTGAGCTGCAGCTCGGTGATGCGCTGGCGCAGCGGCTCGACGTCGCGCTCCAGGCGCAGCCGGACTTCGTCGTGCTGGCGCAATTGTTGCGCGACATCGTCCGCCGCGCTGCGCCGTGCCACCAGCGCGGCCTGCGCCGCGTCGAGCTCGGCCAGCGCCGCCTGCAGGCCGGACTGCGCCGCGTCCGCGTTCAGCCGCGACAGCTCGTCCTGCGCCGCCTGCTGCGCCGCGGCCTGACGGGCAATCTGCTCTTGCGCGGTCTGTGCCTGACGCTGCAGCTCCGCCAGCCTCTGCTGCAGGCTACGCACGGTGTACTGCGCCTCGGCTGCCTGCGCATCGAGCTGACGCTGCTGCGCCCGGGCGTCGGCCAGCGCCTGCTGCGCGGCGAGCACGTCGGCCTCCAGGTCGGCCTGCGTCTGTTGCTGCTCGGCCAGCCGGGCATCGAGGGTCTCGAAGCGTTCCTCGCTTTGCGCCTGTTGCGCCTGCAGTTCGTCGAGCTGCGCGTCGATGTCGGTCAGATCGGCGGCGAGCTGGGCGTGCCGTGCCGCGCTGTGCTGCGCCTGCTGCGTGAGCTTGAGCAATTCCACCTGCACCGTGTGCAACTGCTGGGTGTCGAGCTGCTGACGGCGCTGCAGGGCGGCCAACTGCTGCTGCGCCTGCGTCAGCGCCGTGTCGCGCTGCTGCAGTTCGCTGCGGCTTTGCTCGGCGATGAGCTGTTCGGCTTTGACCTGCCGCTGCAGATTGCCGATGTCCTGCTGCCGCGCCAGCACCCCCGACTGCTCGGAGTCCGGGGCGTAAAAACTCACGCTGCGCGCGGTGACGGCGTGCCCCTCGGCGGTGACGAGCAGTGCGTGCGGCGCCAGCGCCGCGCGCAGCGCCAGCGCCTGCTGCAGCGACGGCGCGAGATAGGCGGCGCCCAGCCAGTCGTCGAGCAGCGCGGCGGTTGCGGCATCGCCGCAGCGCACGGCATCGCGCAGGCGGCGGCAGCCATCGGGCACGCCATCCTGCGTCACCGGCGCAACGCCGGCGGTGGAATAAAACGCCAGCTTGACCGGCGGCGGATCCTGGGCAAACCCAGCGGCGCGATCGAGCTGCTGCAGCTCCAGTCCGGCCAGACGCTCGCGCAGCACCGCTTCGAGCGCGGTTTCCACACCGGTTTCCACCTGCAGCCGCGTCCACAGCTGCGGCAGCGTGTCTAGACCGTGCCGGCCCAGCCAGGGCCGCAGCTTGCCTTCGCTGAGCACGCGCTCCTGCAGCGCCTGCAACGCGGCCAGCTTGGCGCTGGTGGCCGCCAGTTGCGCCGCGGCGCTTTGCTCGGCCTGTTGGGCCTGCTGCCGCGCATGTTCGAGGTCCGGTATGGCGTGTTCGAGCGCCTCTCGCTGCGCCGCGCTGACCGCCTGTTCCTCCTGCAGCGTGCGTTGCTGCTGCTGCAGATCGGCCAGACGCAGACCGTCGGGAGCGACGACACTGCGCTGTTCGGCGCGCAGCCGCTCGGCGCGCTGGCGCAGCTGTTCGATTTGCTGCGCGATGCTGCGCTGCTGCGCGGCCTCGGCCTGCAGCGCCTGCTGCGTGGCCGCGGCGTGCGCACGTTCGTCCGCCGCGCGCAACTGCGCCTGACTCAGCGCCGCTTCCAGCGCCGGCAGGCGCTCGCCCTGCTCCTGCGCGCGGGCTTGTGCCACTTCGGACTGCACCTGCGCGTCGCCCAGCCGCTGCGCCGCGTCACGCTCCTGCTCCACCGCGGTGGCCAGACGCTGCTGCCACTCGGCCTGCTGCGCGGCCACGGCCTGCAACGCGGCCTGCGCCCGCTGCCGGGCGTCGTGGACGAAGCGGATTTCCGCCTCCAGCTGGCTGACGCGCGATTGCGCCGCGTAAAACGCCGCCTGCGCGCGGTTGAGCGCGTCGTTGCTGGCGAACTGCGCCTGACGCAGCTCCTCGATCGTGGCTTCGACGCCGCGCAGCTCGGCCAGACGCGCGTCCAGCGCAGTCACCGCCTCGCTCCCGGCCTGCGCCACCTGCTGGCGCCGGGCCTGGGCCTCGTCGCGGCGCAGCAGCCAGACCTGCTGCTGCACCCGTTGCGCCTGCGCCTGCAGCGCCTGATAGCGGCTAGCGACTTGTGCCTGCTGTTCCAGGTGGCCGAGCTGGCTGCCGAGTTCGCGCAGAATGTCCTGCACGCGGGTGAGGTTTTCGCGCGTGTCCTGCAGCCGGCTTTCGGTTTCGCGCCGGCGCTCCTTGTAGCGCGACACTCCGGCGGCTTCTTCGAGCATCAGGCGCAGGTCTTCGGGGCGCGACTCCAGGATCCGGGTGATCGTGCCCTGGCTGATGATGGCGTAGGAGCGCGGCCCCAGCCCGGTGCCGAGGAACACGTCCTGCACGTCGCGGCGCCGCACCGTCTGGTTGTTGATGAAATAGCTCGACGTGCCGTCGCGGGTGAGCACGCGCTTGATCGCCAGCTCGCTGAACTGCCCCCACTGACCGCCGATGCGGCGGTCGCTGTTGTCGAACACCATTTCGACGCTGCAGCGGCTGGCAGGCTTGCGCTGCGTGCTGCCGTTGAAAATCACGTCCTGCATCGATTCGCCGCGCAGCTCGCTGGCCTTGCTTTCGCCCAGCACCCAGCGCACGGCGTCGATCACGTTCGACTTGCCGCATCCATTCGGGCCGACGATGCCGCTGATGCGGCCGGGAAAAGGCAGCGTCACCGGGTCAGCAAACGACTTGAACCCGGCCAGCCGCAGCGAAGTCAAACGCATCAGATGACTGCAACCCTATGATTTTCAAGGACTATTGAACACATTACACGAATTGCAATCATACCATTGGACAGGCGTTGCACCGCGCCTGCCGGCAGTGCCGCGCCTATCATCCGCGGCATGAAACCCGCCCAGATCCAGACCCTGTTCGAGCGCTTCGCCGCCGCCAACCCGCATCCGCGCACCGAGCTGCAGTACTCCACTCCGTTCGAGCTGCTCGTGGCCGTGCTGCTGTCGGCGCAGGCCACCGATGTCAGCGTGAACAAGGCCACCGCGGCGCTGTTTGCTCGCGCCAACACGCCGCAGGCGCTGCTCGACCTCGGCGAGGATGGGCTCAAGAGCTACATCCGCACCATCGGCCTGTACCAGACCAAGGCGAAAAATCTCATGGCCACCAGCCGCATCCTGCTCGAACGCTACGGCGGCCAGGTGCCCGACAACCGCGAGGCGCTGGAGTCGCTGCCCGGTGTCGGGCGAAAAACGGCCAATGTGGTGCTCAACGTCGCCTTCGGTCAGCCGACCATTGCGGTAGACACGCACATTTTCCGCGTGGCCAACCGCCTGGGGCTGGCCAGGGGCAAAACCCCGCTGGAGGTGGAAAGGCAGCTCGAAACCGTCATCCCGCCACAGTATCGCCACGACGCGCACCACTGGCTGATCTTGCATGGCCGCTATGTGTGCAAAGCGCGCAAACCCGAATGCTGGCGTTGCAACGTCGCCGACCTGTGCGCCTACACGCCCAAAACGGCGGCGCCACGATGAACCGCCGTGGCATGCTCGCCGCCTGCGCCGCGGCAGCGACTTTGCCCTGGGCGCCGCGGGCGCTGGCCGCGCCGCTGCAAGTCACTGACGACAGCGGCCGTCGCGTGATCTTGCCGGCGCCGGCGCAACGTATCGTCGCGTTGTCGCCGCAACTGCTCGAACTCTGCGCAGCCGCCGGGGCGAGCCGGCAGGTGGTCGGCACCATCCGCGGAGCAGATGACGTGCACTGGGCGCGCAAACTGCCGATCGTCGGTGACGCGTTCGCGCTCAACCTGGAGGCCATCGCGAGGCTCAAGCCCGATCTCATCCTCGCCTGGCAATCGGGCACGCCGCCACGCGACGCCGCCCGTCTGCAGGCGCTGGGCATTGCGGTGTACTGGAGCCAGGCCAATACCTTCGACGCGCTGGCGGCGACGGTCCAGCGCATCGGCGTGCTCGCCGGCACCACGCGGGCCGCGGCGCGCTGGGTGCGCGATTTCGACCAGCGTCTGGCCGCGCTGCGGCAGCGCTACGCGGCGCAGCAGCCTGCCGTGCGGGTGTTTTATCAGGTCTGGAACCGCCCGCTGATCACCGTCGGCGGCCCGCAGCTCATCACCCAGGCGATCACGCTGTGCGGTGGACGCAATGTGTTTGACGCGCTGGGCGTGCTGTCGCCCAGCGTCAGCGCCGAAGCCGTGGTGCAGGCCGACCCGCAGCTCATCGTCGCCTCCGGGCCGCGCGCCGCAGCCTGGCTGCAGGAATGGCAACGATTCACGCAAATCAGCGCGGTGCGGCACCGTCAGCTCGTCGCCCTTCCCGGCGATACGCTGTCGCGCATGGGAGCCAACGTGCTCGACGGCGTGCAGCAGCTGTGCAGCGTGATGGCCACGACGCGCAGGCAGCTGCGCCAAGGCACGAAAAAACCATAAAACCGCACAAAACAACAACTCAAACGTCGATTGCTGCGCAATTCGCCGGCAGATCGACGTCTCGACGCGCGTGATGATCCGCTAGCCGCCGCTGCGACGCACAGCCCCCGCCCCCGTTTGGCGGGATTGCCCGGCACGCCGGGCCTGCGCATCATGCACCCATGTGCATTCCCCAATCCCTGACCACGGCAGCCGCCGCGGGTGCCCCGTGTCCCGGCCCGACGTCCGCGGCGCAGCGCAGCGCCGAAGCCGGGCAGCCGGCACTTCCGCCACGGGTGGACTGGCGCACCTGCCACGACGTGCAGCAGGCAGCGCCGTCGCTGCCGGCCGATGGTGAGGTCCACGTCTGGAGCTGCGATTTACATCACATGCCGGCAGATGGTGCCGCCTGGCTCGATGCCGGCGAACGGCAGCGGGCGCAGCGCCTGCAACACGACGTCCACCGCCGGCGCTTCATCGCCGCACATGCCTGGATGCGCCGCATCCTCGGCCTGTACCTGCGCCAGCCGCCGCAGAGCCTGCGCTGGGCCACCGGTCCACTGGGCAAACCCGCACTCGCCAGCGCCGCCCCGATCGCGGCGCTGCACTTCAACCTCAGCCACACAGAGGACAAGGCGCTGCTGGCGGTAAGCCGCACGGCGGCAGTCGGCATCGACATCGAAGCCATCCGTCCCTGTGTAGCCGACGCCGCGCTGCGTTGCGCCGTCCTCACCGCCAGCGAACACGAGGCGCTGCTGCGCCTGCCGGGCACCGAACATGACGCGGCGTTTTACCGCTGCTGGACGCGCAAAGAGGCGTGGCTGAAAGCGCTCGGCCTCGGGCTGAGCATCGAGCCGTGCACACTGCACGTCGGCCTGGCGGCAGCCTGCCAGCGCGTGCGCTGGCCCGGGATGCCCCACGCGCTGACGCTCACCGCCTTGCCCGCGCCAGCGGGACATGCCGCGGCGCTGGCAGTCGAAGGCGGGCTGCGGCGCGTGGTGCAGTTCGACACCACCGGCCTGGCGGAGGCACGGCCATGACCCCGGTGCGCCTGACCAACGGGCAGCGCGAACTCGTTGCGCTGTACCACGCGCCTGCGGCCTACGCACCCGAACAGCGCCACGCCGTGTTGCTGTGCAATCCCTTCGGTCAGGAGGCCATCCGCGCGCACCGCCTGTACCGGGTGATGGCCGACCGGCTGGCGGCGGCGGGATTTGCCGTGCTGCGTTTCGACTACTACGGCAGCGGCGATTCCGCCGGAGACGACGACGCCTGGGACGTGGAGGGCAGCATCGGCGACGCCGGCGTTGCGCTGGACGAACTGCTGCGCCGCAGCCATGCCCGGCACTGGTCGGCTGCCGGCCTGCGGCTGGGGGCGTCGATTGCGCTGCAGACGGCGCGGCTGGCCGCACAACCGGCGACGAATCTGCTGCTCATCGACCCCGTGCTCGACGGCCCAGCCTACCTCGCCGCGCTGGCCGCAGCCAATCTCGAAGCGCTGAACCGGGCTTACGGCCCACGCTGGCCGGTCTGCGCGCCGTTGCGCCGGGCCATGCTGCCGCAAGCAGACGACGAAGCCCTCGGCTTTGCCCTCAGCGCGGACTGCCGCAGGCAAATCGCCCGCATCAGCGCGGCGTGGCTGCTGCCGCTGCCGGCGCCGCGCGTCAGCCTGCTCGTGCCCGACGTCGCGGCAACCCGCCAACGACTCGCCCGCGCCGGGGTGGAAGGTGCTGCCGGCGTCCGCGTAGCCGACAGCCAGGCGCACATCGACTGGGCAACCGACAGCGCTGCAGCCACGGCGATCGTGCCGATGCACTGGATCAACCACCTGCTCGATCTCCTCGGCCAGCCTACGTATGCGTGAAACCACCCTCACCTTCGGCCTGCACGACGCCCTGCTGGGCACGGTGTCGTTCGCCGCCCCTGCCATTGGGGCGGCGCCGTGGGGTGTGCTGCTGTTCAATGCCGGTGTCATCCACCGCGTCGGCGCGCACCGTACCAATGTCAAACTCGCCCGCCTGCTGGCGGCTCAGGGCATTGCCGCGCTGCGCTTCGACCTGCACGGCATGGGCGACAGCCAACGCGCCGATGGCAGCCTGTCGTACAAAGAACAGGTCGTCGCCGACCTGCGTGCGGCGATGGACGCGCTGCAGAGCAACACCGGCGTGCAGCGCTTTGCCCTCGTCGGGTTCTGCTCGGGCGCCCTGCCCAGCTACTGGACGGCGCAGGCCGATCCGCGCGTCAGCGCCATCGTGCTGTACGACGCGTTTTCCTACCCGACGGCGCGCAGCGTGCTGCGCTCGCTGGGCATGCGGCTGCGGCGCCACGGCGTGGGCCCACGCGCCTGGACCGCCTGGCTGCGTGCGGCGTTGCGCGGCGGCCACGCCGCGCTGCACCACGCCGGCCGGACGCTGGCGGCCTGGCGGGCGAGCGCCTCGCCGCAAACGTCCGACGACGCCACCGCCCTCGACACGCGCCTGGACCGCCTGGAGCTCGGCAAAAACCTGCTCGCGCTGGCGCAGCGTGGCACCGGGGTGATGGTGCTGAGCGCCGGCACCGACTTCAGCGCGGTCAATTACGCCGGGCAGTTGCGCCAGGCGCTGGGGCTGCAACGCCAACACCACCAGCGACTGATCTTCGCCCACCTGCCCGACGTCGATCACGCCGTGACCACCCGCGCCGCGCAACAGCAATGGCTGAGCTGCGTGCGCGACGGCCTGCTGCGGCTCGCGCCGTCCTCCGCCCTGCCCGCCTCGCCATGACCGCCGCCGTCCTGTTCTGGGCCGCCGCCCTGTTCATCGCCTACACCTACTTCGGCTACCCGCTGCTCATCGCCGCGCTGGCCAGCCGACGCCCCCTACCGTCGTGCCCCCTGCTCGACGACGACGCACTGCCGCGTGTGACCATCGTCATGGCGGCGTACAACGAAGCCCGGCGCCTGCCGGCAAAAATCGCCAACCTGCGCGCACTCGACTACCCGCAGGACAAGGTGGACATTCTCGTCGTCTCCGACGGCAGCGATGACGGCAGCCTCGACGTGCTGCGCGCCATGCGCGGTGTGCGCGCGCTCGGCTATGCACACCGTCAGGGCAAGGCGGCAGCGCTCAACCTGGCGCTCGCGGCGGTACACACCGAGTTCGTCGTGTTCTGCGACGTGCGCCAGGATCTGGCGCCCCAGGCGGTGCGCCGGCTGATTTCCGATTTTTGCGATCCTGCCGTCGGCGCCGTCAGCGGTGAGCTAGTGCACCGTCCCAGCGACACGCACACCGGGCAACACATCGGCCTGTACTGGCGGTATGAAAAAGCCATCCGCAAGGCCGAAAGCCGGTTTCACTCCACGGTGGGCGCCACGGGCGCGCTGTATGCCATCCGCACCAGCGATTTTTCCCCGCTGGCACCAGACACCATCCTGGACGACTTCGAAATTCCCATGCGCATCACGCGCAGCGGCCGGCGGACCCTGCTCGAACCGCAGGCCCTGGTCTACGACGTGCTGCAATCTGAATCAGCGGCGGAAAAAAAGCGCAAGATCCGCACCCTCAGCGGCAACTTCCAGACGTTTTCGCGAAATTTTTGGCTGTTCAGCCCGGTGCAGAACCCGGTATGGTTGCAATTCATCTCGCACAAGGTCTTCCGCCTGCTCGTGCCCTACGCCCTGCTCATCACCTTGTTCAGCAGCGCGCTGCTCACCGCGCCGCTGTACCGTCTGGCGTTGCTGCTGCAACTCGGCTTTTACCTGCTGGCTGCTGCCGGGCGCTGGCTGCCGGCGGCACGACGCAATCGCTGGGTGAGTTTCGCCCAGGTGTTTTTCGACATGAACGCCGCGGCCATCATCGCCCTGCTGACCTTCGTGTCCGGGCGGGCCAGTGCCAAATGGGAAAAAACATGAAACGGCTGAGCATTCTGATGTACCACGCGCTCTACGCCGACGATGCCCAGCGTCTGGCGATCGACGCGGCCGACCGGCCCTACGCCATTTCCGCGGCGACCTTCGCCCGCCAGCTCGATCTGCTGCGCGAACAGGGCGTCCCGGTGATCCACCCCGCTGTGCTCGAACGGCCCGGGGCGACGCTGCCCGCCGGTGTGCTGCTCACCTTCGACGATGGTCACGCCAGCAACGTCGACATCGCCCTGCCGCTGCTCGAACGGCGCGGTATGCACGCGCTGTTTTTCATCACCACGGGCTTCGTCGGCCGGCGCCCCGGTTTCTGCGATTGGGACGCCGTGCGCGCGCTGGCACGGCACGGCATGGTCATCGGCGGCCACGGCCACAGCCACCGCTTCCTCAGCGACCTGCCCACCGATGCGTTACACACCGAGCTGGAGCAATCGCGCTCGTTGCTGCAGCAGGCGCTGCAGACCGAGGTGCGGCAGATGTCCTTTCCCGGCGGACGCTATGACGCGCGCAGTCTGCGCGCCGCCGCCCGGGCCGGATTCAGCGTGCTGCATGGTTCGGATACCGGAGCGCTGGCAGCCGCCTCCCCCCTGCCCAGCGCGCCGCTGCCGCGGCTGGCAGTGCGCGCTGCCACGTCCGACACGGCGTTTTTGGCCATGGCCACGGCCAGTCCGGGCTACCTGCTGCGCGCGCAGGCGGCGGACTCAGCCAAAAGCTGGGCCAAACGCCTGCTCGGCAACCAGCGTTACCACCGTCTTTACACCCGTCTGAAGGGCGCGCCGACGCAACGACCATGAGCATCACCACACCTCACCCGCGGCAAAAACCCGGGGTCGTCAGCAACCGGCGCGTCACCACGGCGGCGCCGGCCGTGGCGACAGCCGACCACACGCAGTGGGCTGGCAGCGAACTGCGCGCCGTGCTGCGCCTGCTGGCCGTCCCTGCGCTGTACGTGCTGGCCATCATCGTGTTCAAAATCCACCCGGGAAAAATCGGGCTCTACGGTTTTGCCGCCATTTTTGGCACGCTGGTGCTGATCGAACTGCGTAAAGGCCCGGAAATCCTGCTCGCGCTGGTGGTGATTTACTACCCGTTGAGCCGGATTTATCCCGTTTTACTCGCCCCCGGAGTCAACGGCACGAATCTGCTGGAGTTGTTTTTGATCGTCGTCTGGATTTGGCTGGCAATCAAGCACAAAAAAAAGCTGTTTGCCCCTCTGCCCTTTACCCGGCTGATCGGATGGTGGTTTTTATTGAGTCTGGTCTCGGTGTTTACCGCCATCTTCCAGATCGGTCTGCATCCATTCATCTGGAATTATCTGCTGTCGGTGAGAGCGTTTTTCGACCAGTTCATCGTATTTTTTCTCGTGGTCAATCTCATCCAGGACAAAAACATGGCGCGTAGGCTGATGATCTACACCATGTTCTCTGCCACGATCATTTTTCTCTACGGTTTTCAGGAGTGGCTGTTCACCCGGGGAGCGAGCAGCATCGAGAAATCGCGTCTGCTCGGCCCGGTGGGTCAGCCCAATGAATTCGCGGCGCAGACCATTTATGCTCTCGCCCCGCTGCTGGCTTATGGTGCCTACTATTTCCCACGCTGGAAGTCACTGCGCCTTGCCCCGGTGCTGCTCATCGGTCTGCGGGTTTTGCTGGCGGCATTCTCCCGCGGCGCCTATTTGGCGTTTGCCATGGAGTTGTTTACGCTGTCGTTCGTCAAAAGCAAAAAATTCTTTGTCCTCGTCCTGCTGGTCATCGGATCGATTTATTTTTTCATCCCTTCGCTGGTGCCCAATTCGATGAAGGCCCGGGTGGCGCAGACGTATGAAGACCACGAGGCGGGATCGACGATCGACAAAAGCGCCGATTCACGCTTTCTGCTGTGGAATGCGGCGATTCAGATGAGCCAGGAATCGCCGGTTTTCGGCAAGGGTTTCGACCAGTTCCATCGCCTGGTGCCGAGTTACGTCCCAGGTTTTTACGACGGATCGACGGGAGAGGCGACGGACAACCAGAATATGTTTCTCTACGCGGCGTCGAATATGGGGGTGCCGAATCTGGTCGTATTCGTTCTCATCCTCGCCGCGCTGGTGTGGCGCGGCTGGGCGCTGTACCGCAACGCCACGCTGGACATCGACCGCATCGTCGGCCTGAGTGCGGTAACCCTGGTGGCCGGCCTGGTCGGGGTGAATATGTTCGGCACCCACGTCATCGACACCGCGGTGGATGTGTTTCTGTGGATCACCATTGCCGTGGTGGCGCACTTGCTGCCGGCGTCCCGCCCTGCCCAGCCTGCCGTGATGGAGCATCGACATGCCGCGCCGCGTTGACCCTGTTCCGTTGATCGTCCACATGATCGACGAGTTGCCGCGCGACGGCGCGGAAATGCTGCTCGTCGATCTGATGCGTTTACGCCTGCCCGACTGCCGCTACACCGTGGTCTGCCTCATTCGTGGCGGGCCGCTGGAAGAGGATTTCGCCCGTCTGGGCGTGCCGGTGAAAATTTTTGGCCGGCGCAGCCGCCTGGACATCGGCCTGGTCTGGCGCCTTGCGGTGTGGCTGCGGCAGCAAAACGCCGCTGTCGTGCACACCCACCTGTTCACTGCGGACACTTACGGCCGGCTGGCGGCGCGGCTGGCCGGCGTGCCGGCGGTGTTTTCCACGGTGCACAACATCGTCAATCCGTGGAAAGGTGCCGGGCGCAAGGCCATCGACCGCCTGTTTGCCCGGCTGAGCACCAAGGTCATCGGCTGCAGCGAAGAAGTGACGCAAGCCCTTGCGGCGCGCGACGGCATTGCGCCCGCCAGGCTGGTGTCCATCCCCAACGGCATTGATCTGCAGAAATTTTCCAGCTTTTCCGGCGCAGGCGTGCGCGAGGAGTTCGGCCTGCCGGCGCAGCAGCCGCTGGTGGGCATCGTCGGCAGACTGCACGCGCAAAAGGCGCACGCCGATCTGCTGCGCGCGCTGGCGCAGTTGCCGCAGGCGCGCAGCGGGGAGTTGACCTGCCTGATCATCGGCACCGGCGAATTGCACGACCCTCTGCGCCAACAGGTTGCCGCGCTCGGTCTGGAACGCTGCGTGGTGTTCACCGGCATGCGCACCGACGTGCCGCGGCTGGTGGCGGCGCTCGATGCCTTCGTCCTGCCGTCGCACTGGGAGGGCCTGCCCATCGCCCTGCTCGAAGCCATGGCCAGCGCCAAGGCCGTGCTGTGCACACGGGTGGGCGGAATTCCGGACGTGGTGGTCGATGGCGACAACGGCCTGCTCGTCGACGCTGGTGACGTGCCCGGGCTGGCGCAGCGGCTGCAGATGCTGCTGGACGACGCCGAGCTGCGTCAGCGCCTGGGACAGCGCGCGCGGCAGACGGTCATTGCCCGGTTCGACGTCGCACGCACCGCGGCAGCGTACAACCAGTTGCACCGGCAGGCGCTGGGGCTGCCCGCCAGCGGCAACCCACACCAGGTTGCGGTGGAGTGAACAAGACCATGCGCAGACTGCTCGCCACTGCCCTCTTGCCCTATGCCGCGCTGCAAAACGCCTGGCATCCCGGTTTGCGCATCCTCATGTATCACCGTGTGGCCCGGCTGCCGGCCTACGACCAGCTCACCGTATCGCCGCAGCGTTTCGCGCAGCACATGCAGGAACTGGCGCGCCACCGCGTCGTCAGCCTCGACGACGGGTTGCGCGCACTGCAGTCGGGCCGCATCCGCCAGCCGCTGTTTGCCGTGACGTTCGACGACGGCTACCTCGACAATCTCACCGAGGCGCTGCCCATTCTGCAGCGTTACCGGATTCCGGCGACCATCTTCGTCACCACGCGGTTTTGCGACCAGGCGCTGAGTCACCCACGGTATGGCACGACGGCGCAGCGCCTGCACCTGAACTGGGACGAGGTGCAGACGCTGGCGCGCACGCCGGGCATCACCATCGGCTCGCATACCCTCACCCATCCCTACCTGCCGACGCTCGGCGACGCCGCGGCAGCGCAGGAGATCCACGACAGCCGGGCGCAGATCGCCGCACGTCTGCACCAGACGGTGGCGTATTTCTGCTACCCGTCGGGTGATTTGTCCGCGCGTGAGCTGCTGCTGGTGCGGCAGGCAGGCTATGCCGCCGCGGTCAGCGTGGCCCCGGGGGTCAACCATCCCGGCACCGACCGCTATCAGCTGCGGCGCACCGAAATCACCGAACGCGACGACCTGCCGCAATTCCGTCTCAAACTCATCGGCGCGTTCGACCCCATTCACCACATCTTGCATGCGCGGCGCAGCCGGCGGTTCGCGCAACGCCATGCCCAACCAGGCGCTTCGACAGAGGCGACATCGTCATGAAAATCCTCTATCTGATGACCGAACCGTTTGGCATCGGCGGCGTGCAGTCGGACGTGCTCACCCTCACCGAGGACTTGCGGGCCAAAGGCCACTCCGTCTATGTGGCCACCACGCACGGCGTGCTGCTGGCCGAGCTCATCGGCAAGGGAGCGATCCACGTGGACATCGACTTCCGCTTCCGTACCCCGCAGCAGTTTGCCCGCGCGCTCAGGCAGTTGCGCCAGGTGGTGCGGCGCGAAGGCATCGAGCTCGTCGCTCCGCAGTCGGTGCGCTCGTCGATGGTCGCCCACGCCGCGCTGCGCATGCTGCCGTTCGGCTACCGCGTGGCGGCCACGGCGCGGCGCGTGCCCATCGTCACCACCATCCACAACATCCACAACCCGAAAAATTTCAAATGGGCCGGGCGCATTCTGCGTACCAGCGCCGATTTCGTGATTTTCGAGTCGCACTACGAACGCAACCGCCTGCTCGCCCACGGTCTGCCGGCGCATCAGTCGGCGGTGATCCACAGCGGCATCGACCTCGACCGCTTCGCCACGGCCACGCGCACCGCCGAATTCGCCCGGCAGTATGGCCTGGTACCGGGCGAGCATCTGGTGTTCGGCATCGTCGCGCGCCTGTCGGAAGAAAAAGGCCACCACTATCTGATCGACGCCTTCGCCCGCGTCACGGCGCAGCAACCGCACACCCGCCTGCTCATCGTCGGCGACGGGCCGTTGCTGCAGCAGACACAGGCGCAGGTGGCCCGCCTGGGATTGAACGAGCGGGTGATTTTCGCCGGCATGCAGCGCGACATCCCGTCGCACCTGGCACTGCTCGACGTGTTCGTGCTGTCGTCCACCCGGGAGTCGTTCCCGCTGTCGGCACGCGAGGCCATGGCCGCCGCGCGCTGCGTGATCGCGCCGCGCATCGGCGGCTGCGGCGAAGTGGTCGAAGACGGGGTGACCGGCCTGCTGTTCACCGCCGCCGATGTCGATGACCTCGCAGCAAAGATGCTGACCCTCAGCGACCGGGCCAAGGTGGCCGCGATGGGGGCTGCCGGACGCCGCCGCGCCGAACCCCTGTTCTCCCGCCACGCCTGGGTGGACGGTGATGAGAAAATCTACCTCGACTGGGCGGGGTTGCCGCCCCCTTCCACGTCCGCGGCTTCGGTCGCGGTGTCGGCGTCGCATTGAAACTTTCGCTCGAATTGCTGCTGTCTCCCGTCGGCCTGACCGCCTGCGGGCTGGTCGTGCTGTGCGTGCTCGTCAGCCTGCAGCGCTGCCGCGCGGGCCTGCGCTGGTTCACTTACGCCTTGACGGCACTGTTCGTCGTCAGCAGCACGCCGCTGGTGGCCAATGCCCTGCTCGGCGCGCTCGAACACCAGGCCACGCGCGACAAAGTCTGCCCCCCGCCGCCGTCTGGCAGTTTGCTCGTCGTGCTCGCCGGCGGGATCAACGGCAATCCGCACGACCCGCACGACTACCCCGCGTTGCAGGCCGCCAGCCTGCGGCGGCTGATCGCCGCCGTGCAGCTGGCCAAACAAACGCCGCACGCCACCCTGCTGATTTCCGGCGGCTGGGGCCACGCGGTGCGCGAGGCCGATCTCATGGCCGGGCTGGCCCGCAGCATGGGGCTTGCCGCCGACCGCATCGACATCGACCGCCAGTCGCGCACCACCTTCCAGACGGCACAGAATGTGCGTCCGCTCGTCCTGCAGTTCCCGCCGGACAGACGCTACCTCATCACCTCGGCAGACCACATGCCACGGGCACAACTGGCGTTCGCCCACGAGGGACTGCGGATGTGCGCCTGGCCGGTGGACTACGAGGCGCTGCCGCTGCAGCCGCTGGAGATGCTCACACCGCAGATCAGCGCGCTGGAAAAATCCACACGCGTGGTCCATGAGCTGCTGGGAATGGTCTACTACAGGCTGGTGAAGTTTCAATAGTGCAAATCCACACCATGACAACCGCAGAACACGCCAACGTCGAACCGGCGGAAATCGACAAATTCAGCGCCCTGGCGCATAACTGGTGGGACGAACAGGGTGAGTTCCGCACCCTGCACCAGATCAACCCGCACCGCCTGCAGTGGATACGCAGCCACGTCGATCTGCAGGACAAGGCGGTGCTGGACATCGGCTGCGGTGGCGGCATTCTCGCCGAGGCAATGGCCAAGGCCGGTGCACGCGTCACCGGCATCGATCTGGCCGACGCCTCGCTGCAGGTGGCCCGGCTGCACGCGCTGGACTCGCATCTGGACATCGACTACCGGCTGGTCAGCGCAGAACGTCTGGCGCGTGAAACTCCGGCTGCTTTCGACGTCATCACCTGCATGGAAATGCTCGAACACGTCCCCGAACCGGCGTCGATCATCCGTGCCGCGGCAAGGATGCTGCGCCCGGACGGCTGGCTGTTCGTCTCCACCATCAACCGCAACCTCAAGGCGTATCTCCTGGCCATCGTCGGCGCGGAATACCTGCTGCGCCTGCTGCCCAAGGGCACGCACGACTACGCCAAGTTCCTGCAGCCGTCAGCGCTATGCGCCATGGCGCGCGACTGTGGCCTGGAAGCGGTCGACCTCGCCGGTGTGGAATACAACCCATTGACCCAGCGCTTCCGCCTGACGGATGACGCCAGCGTCAACTACCTCCTGGCGCTGCGCCACATCCGCTGATGCCGCCCGTCTCCCGCATCCGCGCCTGCCTGTTCGACCTCGACGGCACGTTGGCCGATACCGCCCCCGATCTGGCCGCAGCGCTCAACCGGGTGCGCGCCGATCATGCCCTGCCCGCGTTGCCGCTGAGCACCTTGCGTCCGATGGCCTCGCACGGCGCCCGTGGCCTGCTCGCCGTCGGCATGAGCCTCACCCCCGACGACCCCGGCTACGCGGCGTGCAAAGACCAGTTCCTGGCCTACTACCTTGCGGCGATTCACGTCCACACTACCCTGTTCGACGGTGTTGCCACGCTCATTCGGCGGCTGCACGCCAGCGGTCTGCCCTGGGGGATCGTCACCAACAAGCTCAGCCTCTACACGGATGCGCTCGTCAGCCGGCTGCCGTGGCCACACCCGCCCCAGTGCATCGTCAGCGGCGATTCCACCCCACGACCCAAACCCGCTCCCGATCCGCTGCTCCACGCAGCCGGGCAACTCGGCGTTGCTGCCACCGACTGTGTTTACATCGGTGACGATCTGCGCGACGTACAGGCCGCCCGCGCAGCCGGCATGCACGCCGTGGCTGCCGCCTACGGCTACTGCGGCCACTCCGAACCCCTGAGCTGGGGCGCAGACGCCGTCATCTCCTCCCCACTTGAATTCCTCGAACTCGGCTACATTTCTTGAGCACCGCTGCGATGCTGCCCTTCAGGCATACAATGCGTTCATCCAAGGGGCCGACCCGGTTTCGACGTGGATAGCAAAGCAGACAGGTGCATGCCGAGCCCCAGTACGCTCGATAAACCACTGGAAACAAAGTAACTGCGAACGACGAACGTTTCGCTCTCGCCGCTTAAACCCGGCGAGCCTCGCAACGGCTGGCCGATGGGCCGGGGTGGCAACACCTGCGAGGTCATGCACATTGGCTCGAATCCGGTTGTGCCACACGGCCGGGTTTTAAATCCAGTGGATCGCCCCAGACGAAGCGCGTCCGCCCGCGTCGTCGGGGTTAAACCCAAAAGGCGCCACTAAGCATGTAGATCCTGCTGCAGAGGATTCGCGGACGGGGGTTCAATTCCCCCCGGCTCCACCACCTGCCTGTTTCTCGCGTTTTCCCGATGCACGAAAAACACAGATAAATCATGTGCATAGCACGAAGCGCGTTTCCCGACTTTTCTGTTGTTTCCTGCGCTTTCAGTGTTTGTACCAGCAACATGCCAGTAACGGTAATTTTCAAAAGGAGTTACTGGCATCGCATCTCACCTGTCCAATCCCCCAGGCCCCGAAAGTCTCCGGGCCTTTTCCTTCTGGCGTTTGTCCCCCACCACGCGTGGTTCAGGTCTTTTACGCTACAGGAGGACCCCAAGCAGCGACCGACAGCGCGGCAGCGCGCAAGCAGGCCATTCTGCACAACCACCTTCGATAATGATCTGACCGGTGTCTATCGACTTCGCCACCCTCAGCGCCATGCGCGACCGTCACCCTGCTTGGCGCTTGCTGTGCTCGGATCATGCGCCGCTGGTGGCGAGCTTCCTACATCGGGTGTTTGTGGCCCCGAACGTGCGCGTGATGAGCGAGGCAGATTTGGCGGAAGCGCTGGAGGACGAGCTTTTTGCCCTGCGCGAGCAGTTGGGGCCCGAGGCCTTCCCCAAGGACGCGCGCGATTACCTGACCGGCTGGGCCGCGCCCGACAAGGGCTGGCTGCGCAAGTTCTACAAACCCGGCACCGACGAGGCGCAGTTCGACTTGACACCAGCCACCGAGAAGGCCATCGCGTGGCTGGCGTCGCTGACGGAGCGTTCCTTTGTCGGCACCGAATCGAGACTGCTGACGCTGTTTACGCTGCTAGAGCAAATTTGCGCCGGCACCGAGGATGATCCGATCAAGCGGGTGGCCGATCTGCGCAAAAAGCGTGATGACCTGGACGCCGAAATCGCCCGGGTGCTCGCCGGTGAGGTGCCGCTGTTGGACGATACGGCGGTCAAAGACCGCTTTCAGCAGTTCCAGCAGCTGGCACGCGAGCTCTTGGCCGATTTCCGCGAAGTCGAGCATAACTTTCGCCAGCTCGACCGCAAGGTGCGCGAGAAAATCGCGTTGTGGGAGGGCAGCAAGGGGGCGCTGTTGGACGAGATCATGGGAGAGCGCGATGCCATCGGCGACTCGGACCAGGGGCGGAGCTTCCGCGCGTTCTGGGACTTTCTCATGTCCGCGCAAAGGCAGGAGGCGCTCACCGAGCGGTTGAATCGGGTGCTTGCACTTCCTGCCGTGGCTCAGCTGTCGCCCGATCCGCGTCTTCGCCGAGTGCACCATGACTGGCTGGAAGCCGGCGAGCACACCCAGCGCACCGTGGCGATGCTGTCGCAGCAGTTGCGCCGCTTCCTCGACGACCGGGCCTTTGTTGAAAACCGCCGCATCCTGGACCTGCTGCATGGCATCGAGAGCAAGGCCCTGGCGCTACGCGATGCCGCGCCTGCCGGCACGGTGATGCACATCGACGCCACGGGCGCGGATATCGAATTGCCGCTGGAGCGGCCCTTGTTTACTCCGCGCGTGAAACCGCGTTTGGCGGAGCTGGCGCTCGAGGCCGGCGAAGACGACATCGACACCACGCGACTGTTCGAGCAGATCGTGGTGGACAAGGCGCGGCTGCGGGCCGCCGTGCAGCGCGCGCTGCGCGACAAGGCGCAGGTCACGCTGCGCGAGCTGGTGGAAGCCGAGCCGCTGCAACACGGTTTGGCTGAACTGGTGGGCTATTTGGAGCTGGCCCATGCCGGATTCAGTGGTGACGGCCTGGAGGGCCTGCGCGTCCTAGTGGATGACTCCACGCAAGAAACCATCCACTGGCAGGCCAAGAGCGCTACCGGTGAGGCGGTGGTGCGCGCGGCACGCATGCCGCGCGTGATTTTCACCCGGTGATTGGATCGGACGGTCGGGGGGAAAGCGAAATGGACGACGCGCTCGACGGATACGAGAACGATAGCGACCAGAAGGCGGCAAGCGCAGCGCCGGCAGTGCCCGAACTGTCGCAACTGATGGTGCACCTGCTCAAGGGTGTGCTCTACCGTGACGACGACGAGCGCCTGTGGGAGAGCCTCATGCGCTTACAAGCGCGGGTGCACGAGCAAGCCGCCGTGCTGCTGCTGGACCTCGTGTTGGACGAGGCCGAGGGCTACGCCTTCCTAAAAAGCCGCCCGGACGCAGACGAGGCCGAAAGGGCACCACGCCTGCCACGGCTGATCCCGCGCCGGCCGCTGTCGTACCCGGTCAGCTTGATGCTGGCGCTTTTGCGCAAGCGGCTGGCTGAATTCGATGCGGGCGGTGGCGAGACACGGCTGGTGCTCTCGCGCGACGACATCGCCGAGCTGATGCGGGTGTTTCTGCCCGATGGCCCGAACGAGGTGCGGCTGATCGACCAGGTGGACGCGACCATCGCCAAAGTGGTCGATCTGGGTTTCTTGCGCCGCTTGAAGCCCGCGGTCGGCAGCGCGCAGGACCGCGGCCACTTTGAGGTGCGGCGCATTCTGAAAGCGTTTGTCGACGCGCAATGGCTGGCCGACTTCGACGCGCGGCTAGAGGTCTACCGCACGGCAGCGTCGGACGGTGTCGACAAGGAGGCCAGCGATGCTTAGCGCAGCAAGGGAATCGGACACCTTGAGCCTGGACTTCGTGGCGGACGACAGCCGGGTCGGCTTTCGCCTCGATCGCTTGGAAGTGCTCAACTGGGGCACCTTCGACAAGCGCGTGTGGCGTCTCACCCTTGCCGGGCGCAATGGCCTGCTCACCGGCGACATCGGCTCGGGCAAGTCCACGCTGGTCGATGCGATCACGACCCTGCTCGTGCCGGCGCATCGCGTGGCGTACAACAAGGCCGCAGGCGCCGATGCCCGCGAGCGCTCGTTGCGCTCTTACGTGCTGGGCCACTACAAAAGCGAGCGCAACGAAGCCACTGGCAGCAGCAAACCCGTGGCGCTGCGCGATGCGTCGAGCTACTCGGTCATCCTCGGCGTGTTCCGCAACGAGGGATACGACCAAGCCGTGACGCTGGCGCAGGTGTTTTGGCTCAAGGACCCGCAGGGCCAACCCGCGCGCCTGTTCGTGGCGGCCGAGCGGGCGATGGCCATCGCCGGGGACTTCCGGGTCAACGGCGGCGACATCACCGCGCTGCGCAAAAAGTTGCGGGACGCGGGCTGCGAACTATTCGACAGCTTCCCGCCGTATGGGGCCTGGTTTCGCCGGCGCTTGGGCATCGAGCACGAGCAGGCCCTGGAGCTGTTCCACCAGACGGTGTCGATGAAGTCAGTGGGCAACCTCACCGACTTCGTGCGCAGCCACATGCTCGAACCCTTCGATGTGGGCAGCCGCATCGACGCCCTGATCCGCCATTTCGACGACCTGGACCGCGCGCACCAAGCCGTGGTCAAGGCCAAGCGGCAGGTGGATTTACTCACGCCGCTGGTCGATGACGGCATGCGGCATCAGCAGCTTGCGGCAGAGATTCAAGCCTGGCGAGATGCGCGCGACCAGCTTCGGCCGTACTTCGCCCGGCTCAAAGGCGAGCTGCTGGACCGCCGCCTCGGCTTGCTGGCCGAAGATGCCGCCCGGATCGAGGCGCAGATCGACCGGCTGGACGCGCAGCGCGAGGCCGAGCGCGTTGAAGTCGGCCGACTGGAGCGCGCTTTGCGCGACAACGGCGGCGACCGCCTGGAGGAGCTGGCGGCGGAGATTCGCCGGCTGGAGCTGGAGAAAGCGTCGCGCCGGCAGAAAGCTGACCGCTTCCAGGCGCTGCTTGCCCGCGTGGAGTTGACTGCCCCCGAGGATGAAACGGGCTTTCTCGCCCAACAGCACGGCATCAGCCAGCACGCCGAA
Source organism: Pseudomonadota bacterium (assembly GCA_021799355.1). Classification (GTDB taxonomy): domain Bacteria; phylum Pseudomonadota; class Gammaproteobacteria; order Burkholderiales; family Burkholderiaceae_C; genus Thiomonas. The sequence continues at coordinate 10,613 of JAJZAQ010000025.1, read as the reverse complement.
AGTTTGCGCCAGCGCATCGCCGACCTCGACAACCGCGAGCGCGAACAAGACTTTGCCTTTCGCAAAGGCCGTGAAGCGCACGCCGCCTTGTCGGAAGAAATCGCAAGTCTGGCGCGGCGCAAGAGCAACATCGACGCCGCCCAGGTTCGTATACGCGACGCGCTGTGCGCGGACCTCGCGATCTCTGAAGACGAGCTGCCTTTCGCAGGCGAGCTCATCCAGGTGCGCGACGAGCAGCGCGACTGGGAGGGTGCCGCCGAGCGTCTGCTGCGCGGGTTCGGTCTGTCGTTGTTGGTACCCGAGGCGCACTACCCCGCCGTGGCGGACTGGGTGGACCGCCAGCACCTCAATGCCCGCCTCGTGTACTTCCATGTGCGGCCGAGGAAGCCATCGCCGGGTGCGGCGCTGCATCCGCAGTCGCTGGTGAACAAGCTGGTCGTCAAGCCCGATTCGCCGTATCGCGAGTGGCTGGAGCAGGAGCTCAGAAGCCGCTTTGACTTTGCCTGCTGTACGAGTCGCGAGCAGTTCCGCCGCGAGGTGCGCGCCATCACCTGTACCGGGCAAATCAAGGAACCGAGCGGTCGCCATGAGAAGGACGACCGTTACGCCATCGCCGACCGCAGCCGCTATGTGCTCGGCTGGAGCAATGCCGACAAGCTGCGGGTACTGCGCGATCAACGCCAGCGCCTGGAACAGCAGCTGGCCGCACAGGCGCAGCGCATCGCGGAGATGCAACAGGCGCGCGATGAACTGCGCAGCCGGCTGGATGCCCTCAGCAAGCTGGAGGAATTCACCCGCTTTGCCGACATCGACTGGATGAGCCCGGCCCGGCGCATTGCCGAACTCAGCGAGGAGCACGCACGGCTGCAAGCCACCTCCGACGCGCTGCAAGAGCTGGGGCGCCAGCTCAAGGCCGCGCAGCAACGGTTGGACGAAGTGGAAGCCAAGCGGTCGGATGCTTTGGGCAAGCGCGGCGAGGTCAAGGGCAAACGGGAGACGGCGCAGGCGCTGCGCGAACAGGCCGCAAGCGCCTGGAACGCTGCGCCGCTGAGCGATGCGCAGATCGAGCGCCTGGATGGCTGGCGCTTGCAGGCGCTGGGCGAGCATCAGCTGACGGTCGAGTCTTGCGACAACCGCGAGCAGGACCTGCGCCAATGGTTGCAGCAGCGCATCGATGCCGAGGACAAGAAGCTGGCGCGGCTGGCCGAGCGCATCGTCAACGCCATGCGCGGCTTCAAGGAAGAGTTCAAGGCCGAGACCGTCGACATCGACGTTGCGCTTGCGGCGCTACCGGAGTACGCGCGGATTCTCGATGGCATCAAGCGCGACGACCTGCCACGATTCGAGGCGCGCTTCAAGGAGCTGCTCAACGTCAACACCATCAACGAAATCGCCAACTTCAACGCCCAGCTCGCGCGCGAGCGCGAGATCATCAAAGAGCGCATCGACGTCATCAACCGCTCGCTCGAAGCCATCGACTACAACCCCGGCCGGTTCATCCGCCTGATGGCGCAGCCAAACCCCGATGCCGAAATCCGCGACTTTTTGCGTGACTTGCGCGCGTGTACCGAGGGCGCGCTGACGGGGTCCGGAGATGAACCCTATTCGGAAGCCAAGTTCCTGCAAGTCAAGGCCATCATCGACCGCTTTCGCGGGCGTGAAGGGCTGGCCGAAGTCGACCGGCGCTGGACGGCCAAGGTCACCGATGTGCGCAACGGGTTTTTGTTTTCCGCGAGCGAACGCTGGCGCGCCGACGGCGCCGAGCATGAACACTACTCGGACTCGGGCGGCAAATCGGGTGGCCAGAAAGAAAAGCTGGCTTACACCGTGCTGGCCGCAAGCCTGGCCTACCAATTCGGGCTGGAGTGGGGAGCGGTGCGTTCGCGCAGTTTCCGTTTTGTCGTCATCGACGAGGCTTTTGGCCGCGGATCGGACGAGTCGGCGCAGTATGGCTTGCGACTGTTCCAGCAGCTCAATCTGCAGCTGTTGATCGTCACGCCGCTGCAAAAAATCCCCATCATCGAGCCCTTCGTCTGCAGCGTGGGTTTTGTGCACAACGAGGGCGGCCGCGACTCGCAGCTGCGCTGCTTGTCGATCGAGGAGTACCGGGCGCACAAGGCGGCGCGAACCGAAGGGAACCTCGCCACCGCCCAGGCTGCCACAAGCGCCACGGTGCCATGAGCTGGACCACCCCGGCCGATTTGCACACCCAGGTCCAACGCTTGTGGGACCGCGGTGATTTGTTGCGCGCGGCAGTCGCGGACAACGGCACCATGCCGCTGCGCCTGAACCTCAAGGGCCCTTCGGCCTCGGACCTGTCCGAGCGTTTCGAGGCCGTTCGCGGCTGGGTACGAACGATTGCCGACACCTCGCATGTTCGCATCGAATGGCGCGAATGGCATCACCGCGTCCAAGGCATGCAGCGGCTGCCCACGGCGGTCTGGATCGATACCCTGCCAGACGCGCTCGCCGTCATCGGCAAGGCCCGCCAGGTGCAGCGCTTCGTGGCGCTGTGGCAGCGGACGGCGGCTGCGCAGCCGGCGCTGCTGGCGTGGCTTACCCGGCGGCCGATCCAGGCGCTGGATTTGGCCGAGCGCTGGGAGCGGCTGCTGGCCGTCGTCGCCTGGATGCAGGCCCATCCGCGGCCGGGGGTGTATTTGCGGCAGGTCGACGCGCCCGGGGTAGACAGCAAGTTCATCGAAGCCCACCGCGGTGTGCTCACCGATCTGCTGGATCTGGCGCTGCTGCCCGAGGCGATCGCGCATGACGCCACGGGTGCTACGCAATTCACGCGGCGGTTCGGCTTTGTCGACAAGCCCGTGCGCATTCGCTTTCGACTTCTCGATCCGTCGCTGTGCAGTCTGCCGGGGGTTGAGGGCCTGCCCGATGTCACGTTGGATGCAGCGAGCTTCGCCGCGCTGACGCTATCTGCCCGGTGCGTGTTCATCACCGAAAACGAAACCAACTTCCTTGCCTTCCCGCCGGTAGCGGACGCCTTGGTGATTTTCGGTGCCGGCTACGGTTGGGATGCGCTGGCGCGCGCGCAGTGGTTGCATCGCTGCGAGCTGCACTATTGGGGCGACATCGACACGCATGGATTCGCCATCCTCGACCAGCTGCGCGGCCATTTTCCCAGCGTCGCCTCTTTCCTGATGGACCGCAAGACACTGCTGGCCCATCGCCTGCACTGGGGCGAGGAGCCCTCACCGGCGCGCCAGGAGCTGGAACGTCTGACACCCGAGGAGGTCGCCGTGTACGACGACCTGCGGTTCGATCGCCACCAGCCCCGGCTGCGTCTGGAGCAAGAGCGCGTGGGGTTTGGCTGGTTGTGTGATCGACTGGCGGGAATCCCAGCGGAAGCCCGCGTAGACCCGTCCCCTTCCTCATAAGCTCGGAAGGCTGGTGACTACGTGGTCAACCACCCGCCACTATCTTTGTGTTCACCAGCGTGCGCACAAGGCCGCAACGCATTGAAAATCAATGCCTTGCGCGGCTTTTTTCCTACTCTGCCGATCAGCCGCTGCGGGGCGTGAAAAAAGGCCATCCCATCAAGGATGGCCGTACTGGTCCAGCGGTTCGTGTCCGGTCCCGCCGCAGGCGTATTACGCGACCTGGCGGTCAAAGAACTGCTCGTCCTCGGTCGAGCCCTTGAGCGCGGCGGTCGAGGCTTCGCTTTCGATCGTCGTGGTCACGGCGTCGAAATAGCCGGTCCCCACTTCGCGCTGGTGCTTGACGGCGGTGAAACCCAGCGGCGCGGCGGCGAATTCCTTTTCCTGCAACTCGACGAAAGCGCTCATCTGGCGGCGGGCATAACCGTGTGCCAGTTCGAACATCGAGTAGTTCAGCGCGTGGAAGCCGGCCAGGGTGATGAACTGGAACTTGTAGCCCATCGCGCCGAGCTCCTTCTGGAACTTGGCAATCGTCGCGTCGTCCAGGTTTTTCTTCCAGTTGAACGACGGCGAGCAGTTGTAGGCCAGCATCTTGCCGGGGAACTTGGCGTGGATGGCCTCGGCAAACGCCTTGGCGTAGGCCAGGTCGGGTTTGCCGGTTTCGCACCACACCAGGTCGGCGTATGGCGCGTAGGCCAGACCGCGCGAGACGGCCTGCTGCAGTCCCGGTCGGGTGCGGTAGAAGCCCTCGACCGTGCGCTCGCCGGTGCAGAACGGCTTGTCGTTGTCGTCGACGTCGGAAGTCAGCAGGTCCGCGGCTTCAGCATCGGTGCGCGCCACCAGAATGGTCGGCACCCCCAACACGTCGGCGGCCAGCCGGGCGGCGACCAGTTTGGCCACCGCCTCGCGCGTGGGCACCAGCACCTTGCCGCCCATGTGGCCGCACTTTTTCACCGACGCCAGCTGGTCTTCGAAGTGGACGCCAGCGGCGCCCGCTTCGATCATCGCTTTCATCAGCTCGAAGGCATTGAGCACCCCGCCAAAACCGGCTTCGGCGTCGGCAACGATGGGAGCGAAGTAGTCGATATAGCCCTCATCCCCCGGGTTTTTGCCTTCCATCCACTGAATCTGATCGGCGCGGGTCAAGGTGTTGTTGATGCGTTTGACCACGCTGGGCACCGAGTTGGCCGGATATAGCGACTGGTCGGGGTACATTTCGCCGGCGAGGTTGGCGTCACCGGCAACCTGCCAGCCGGAGAGATAGATCGCCTGCAGTCCGGCCTTGACCTGCTGCATCGCCTGGTTCCCCGTCAGCGCACCGAGCGCGTTGACGAAGGGCATGTCGTGCATCTGCCGCCACAGGCGTTCCGCGCCCCGCCGAGCCAGAGTATGCTCGGCGACCAGCGAGCCGCGCAGCCTGATGACGTCTTCGGCGCTGTAGCCCCGTTTGATCCCGTTCCAACGCGGGTTTTGCGCCCAGTCTTGTTTCAAAGCTGCCACTTGCTGCTCACGATTCGTCATCGAACTCTCCTGGAAGAAAGAAAAACCAATGGCATCAGCTTAGCCCACTTTTGCGCTGCAACAACGTCTTATGTCTTATACAAGAGATAAAAATAAATCATTAACAATCAATTAGTTGTGCATATCGTTTTGCAATGTGGGATATTTTTTTGCTTAGCGCAAATTTTTTACCCGCAGCGCAACAAGTCGATTCCACATGATGGCATGTCGTTGCCACATGATGAAAAATCATGCCCTCATCTCCTACCCCGATTTCCCAAGCCGCAGAAATTCAGCGACATTCCGCCACACAAGCACCGCGCAACATCGGCGAATTATTTTGGGTGTTCAATCACCTGACCCTGCTCGGTGTCGGCGGAGTGCTGCCTTTTGCCCAGCGCATCCTGGTGGAAGACAAACGCTGGCTGCGGACCGATGAGTTCGTCGAAATGCTCAGCCTTGGTCAGGTCTTGCCCGGGCCCAACCTCATCAATCTGGCGTTGATGGTCGGACAGCATTTTTTTGGCTGGCGTGGCGCGGTCGTTGCATTGAGCGGCATGCTCGCTGCGCCTTTGGTGCTGATTTTTGTCGTCGCTCTGGCGTACTCGGGTTTTGCCCACACCCCGCTGGTGGCGCATGCCCTGCAAGGCATGTCGGCGGTGGTCGCCGGACTGGTGATCGCCATGGCGGTCAAACTGTTTCCGGCGATCCAGGCCAGACGGAGCAATTGGCTGTGGGCGGCGCTGGCATTTTGCGGCGTCGGGCTCCTGCGCATCAATCTGCTGTGGGTGCTGCTGGTGCTGGGGCCGCTGGCGGTCGGGCTGACCTGGTGGCGATTGCGGAGAAGCTGATGCACTGGCTCGACGGCGCCCTGCCGTTTTTTGCGCATTTTTTGCTGTGGTCGCTGCTGTCCGTGGGCGGGGCCATCGGTCTGCTCCCCGATATGCACCGCTATCTGGTCGCCGAGCATCACTGGATCAACGATGCACAGTTCACGTCGGCGCTGGCGCTCGGCCAGGCGTCACCCGGGCCGAACATGATTTTGTTTGCCGCGCTGCTCGGCTGGCAGATTTTCGGCCTGCCCGGCGCACTGCTCGCCGTCGTCGGACTGATTCTGCCGTCGTCGCTGATCACCGTGGCCTATTTCCGCTACAGTCGCATCCACCGCGAGCGCCGGTGGGTGCGGGCGATGCACGACGGCATGGCGCCGGTCACCGTCGGCCTGCTGCTGTCGTCGGGCTGGCTGCTCGCGCGGCACGAGGCCGCGGACTGGCAGCGCATCGGTCTGATCGCCGCCACGGTGGCGGTGGCGTTGCGCACACGGCTCAACCCCCTGTGGCTGCTGCTGGCCGGAGCGCTCGTCGGGGCGCTTGGATGGATTTGAGTGCTGACGTGACCCATCGCCTGAGCTCTTTTTCCAGCATCGCGTTGCGCAACACCGCGCAGCTGCGGCGACTCGAACACGATGCCGCGCAAACCCTGCCACCCGGCACGCTGATGCGACGCGCCGGGCTGGCGGTTGCCCGGTTGGTGCAGGCGCGGTTCGCGCACGCGCGGCGCATCGCCGTGTTCGCCGGCCCCGGCAACAACGGTGGAGACGGCCTGGCCGCTGCGCTGCACCTGCAGCGCGCGGGGCGGGACGTGCTGGTGCTGGCCTGCGGCAACACCGCGTTGCAGTCCTGGGCGGCGCGCCTGCCACTCGATGCCGCTAGCGTCTGGCAGGACGTTCAGGCCCGGCAGATTCCCTGCCGGCTGTTGTCCGCAGCCGAAGACTTGCCGGCCGCCGATCTGTACATCGACGCCCTGCTCGGCATCGGCCTGAGCGGCCCGGTTCGCGATCCGCTGGCGGCGACCGTCCGCGCCCTGCAGACGCCAGACTGCCCCCCCATCCTGAGCGTCGACCTGCCCTCCGGGCTGGATGCAGACCGCGGGACGAGCGGCCCGGAGTGCGTGCGCGCCACAGTCACGCTCAGCCTGCTCGGTGTCAAGCCCGGGCTGTGCACCGGCCCGCAGGCCTGGCGCTGCGGGGAGGTGTGGCACGACGACCTCGGCGTCCAGCCGCCCGCGTCGCTCGTCCCGGCAGCGCATTGGCTTGGCGCCGACGTGGTCAGAGCGGCGTTGCCTCACCTGCCGCAGGCCGCGCACAAAGGCCGCCGCGGTGACGTCCGGGTGATCGGCGGTGCCGCCGGCATGACCGGTGCTGCGCTCCTGGCCGCACGCACCGCCGCGCATCTGGGGGCGGGCCGCGTCCACGTCGGGCTGCTCGCGCCCCTGACCGCGCAGGTCGATGCCCAGGCGCCGGAGCTGATGCTGCGCCCGCCCGATTCCTTGCTGGGCGGCAGCATGGCTGCGGGCTGCCTGCTCTTTGGCCCGGGCGCCGGCACCGCAGCCGCGGCACGCGACGCATTGCAACGCGCGCTGGCAGACCCCCTGCCGCTGGTGCTTGACGCCGACGGCCTGAACCTGCTGACCACCGGCAGCGACAATGAAGAACCCCAGGCCGCCGTGCGGCAGCGCACCGCTCTGACCGTACTCACCCCGCACCCGCTGGAAGCCGCCCGACTGCTGGGCACTACCGTCGCCGCGGTGCAGGCCGACCGCCTGCGCGCCGCGTGTGACCTCAGTGCCCGTTTCTCCGCCTGGGTGGTGTTGAAGGGTGCGGGCAGCGTCATCGCCTCGCCGCAGCAGGAACTCTGGGTCAACTCCAGCGGCAACGGACTTCTCGCCACCGCGGGCAGCGGCGATGCGCTCGCCGGCGCCATCGCCGCGCTGCTCGCCGCCAGACCACATCCACACAGCGTCCATGCCGCTGTCTGGCTGCACGGTGCAGCTGCCGACGCCTTTCTCGCCCGCCGTGGCCCTGCCGGGTTTTGCGCCAGCGCGCTACCGGAGTGGATGGCGCGGGCCTGGAACGCGCTGTGTCATGGTCAATTCGCAGCACCGTTTGACGGCAACGCCTGATTTTGCTAAGGTTCGCGCATGATCATGATCAAACACCAGGTTGTGCGGGTTGTCGAGGATGTTCCGGCCGGTGCCGGAATGGTGGCTTCTGCCCACGAACGGGCCGCTCAACGCCCGCACCTTGCACAAAAGCTCGCTTGCCTGCGGCGACTAGGCGGCATTCCCGTCATGGCTGGGCGCGTCTGAGCGGACTTTCAACAGGATTCGTGTTTGACCCCAAGCGCCCGCGGCTACTGCCTTCGGGCGCTTTTTACTTTCGGCCCTCGATCTTCCTTCTGACCATGCTCCAGAACACCGGCTTTTTTCGACTACCCCTCGGCGGCAGGGCCCTGCAGCCGCGACAGCCCAGCCGCCCGGTCGTCGCCCCCGATCTGCGGGACGCAGTCACCGTCAAATTCTGGAGTTGAAACCATGCTCAAGCACCCTGAAACCAAATACGCCGCCTTTCCACCGGTCGGACTCAAAGACCGCACCTGGCCCGACAAGGTCATCACCCGGCCGCCGATCTGGATGAGCACCGACCTGCGCGATGGCAACCAGGCGCTGTTCGAGCCGATGGATGCGCAGCGCAAGATGCGCATGTTCAAAATGCTCTGCGCCATTGGCGTCAAGCAAATCGAAGTGGCGTTTCCCTCGGCGTCGCAAACCGACTTCGATTTCGTGCGTGAGCTCATCGAAGGCGACCACATTCCCGATGACGTCACCATCGAAGTGCTCACCCAGGCGCGCGAAGATCTCATCCGCCGCACCTTCGATTCGCTGCGCGGGGTCAAGCAGGCCATTGTCCACGTCTACAACGCCACGGCGCCGAATTTCCGCCGCATCGTGTTCAACGTCGATCAGCCCGGGTGCACGCAAATCGCCGTCAATGCCGCCAGGCTGATCAAACAGCTCGCCGCCGAACGTCCGGAAACCCGCTGGACGTTCCAGTACAGCCCGGAAGTGTTCAGCGGCACCGAGCTGCCGTTTGCGCTGCACGTCTGCAACGCCGTGACCGAAGTCTGGCAGCCGACGCCGGAGAACAAAATCATTTTCAACCTGCCGGCGACGGTGGAAATGAGCACGCCCAATATCTACGCCGACCAGATCGAGTGGATGCACCGCCATCTCGACCGGCGCGACAGCATCATCCTGTCGCTGCATCCGCACAACGACCGCGGCTGCGCCGTGGCGGCCGCCGAGCTCGGCATCATGGCCGGGGCTGACCGGGTGGAAGGCTGCCTGTTCGGCAACGGCGAACGCACCGGCAACGTCGACCTGGTCACGCTGGCGCTCAATCTGTATTCGCAAGGCATCGATCCGGGACTGGATTTTTCCAATATCAACGCCGTGGCGCGCACGGTGGAGGAATGCACCCAGTTGCCCATTCATCCGCGGCACCCCTACGCCGGCGATTTGGTGTTCACCGCATTTTCCGGTTCGCACCAGGACGCGATCAAAAAAGGTTTCGCTGCGCAAAAGCCCGACGCCATCTGGGAAGTGCCGTACCTGCCGGTCGACCCGGCAGACCTGGGGCGCACCTATGACTCGGTCATTCGCGTCAACAGCCAATCGGGCAAAGGCGGCATCGCCTACCTGCTCGAAACCACCTACGGCCTGGTCATGCCGCGCCGGCTGCAGGTGGAATTCAGCGGCGTCGTGCAGCAGCATACCGACGCCACCGGCACCGAAGTCACCGCGCAACAGCTCTGGCAGATGTTCAACGCCGAATACGTCTCGCAGGAGCAACCGCTGCGCCTGCACGCCTACCACCTGAGCGACCATGGCAGCCGCCAGGGCATCCGCATCGAGCTCGATGTGGATGGGCACCGTCTGAACCTCAACGGTGAAGGCAACGGCCCGATCGACGCCGCCATCCACGCCTTGCGTCTGCCGGTGGCGGTGCACGGCTACGAAGAGCGCGCTCTCGGCCTGGGAGCCGATGCCAAAGCCTCGGCCATCGTCGAAATGGCGCTCGAAGGCCTGCCAGCAAGCACTTTCGGCGTGGGCATCGACGCCAACATCGTCACGGCGTCGATCCGCGCCATCGTCGCCGGCGCCAACCGTCTGCTGCAGCGGGTCGAGCCGGACAAAGCGCAGTCGTATCTGGCCGCGTTGCAAACCCGCATCCGCGCCGTCGCCTGAGCGCCACCCCGCCGCCTGCTTCTGCGGGTGGCGGCGCATGCGCTGCCACCGACGGCCTGACAGGGCATGCGTCGTCCTTTGTCTGATCCATGACGGTAGAACGCACCGCCAGCACTCGATTCGAACCCGCCCGCACCACCGGCTGGCGCAGCACGTGGTATCGGCGGATGTATTACCACGACCGGCCTGACGAGCGGCTGTTCGACATCGCGCTCATCGCGCTGATTTTGTTGAGCGTGCTCGTCACCATGCTCGACACGGTGGCGGCGATTCACGCCCGCATCCATGCGGTGTTTCACGGCCTGGAATGGCTGTTCACCATCCTGTTCACCATCGAGTACGGGTTGCGGCTGGCCGTGGTCAGGCAGCCGCTGCGCTACGCCCGCAGTCCGCTCGGCATCATCGACCTGCTGGCGATTTTGCCGAGTTATCTGGAGCTGATCTTCACCGGCTCCGGACATTTGATGGTCATCCGCATGCTGCGGGTGCTGCGCATTTTCCGCATTCTCAAGCTCACGCAGTACACCGGCGCGTCCCACCAGTTGCTCGACGCGCTGTACCGTAGCCGCAACAAAATCCTGGTTTTCGTCGTCAGCGTGCTGGTGCTCACCACCATTTTCGGCTCGATCATGTACCTGA
>JAJZAQ010000075.1 GCA_021799355.1 Pseudomonadota bacterium | reverse complement strand
CGGTCATCAAGGTTTCGAACACCAGCGTGCCCAGCCCCGGCGCCGCCGTGCCCTTGAGGGCAAACGGGTTGAGGGTGTCGAAACTGCCGGCCACCGAACTGGGCGTGAGCAGCAGCCGGCCGCCGACCGGCGCGTGGGGGTTGACGTAGTCGAAGTGGCTAAAACCCGGTGGATACTTCGGTCGGCCGTACAGCGCATACGCCGGCTCGCCACCGGCCAGCGTCGCCGCGGCCATCGCCGGCGCGGCCAGCCCGAGCAGCGCCGCCTGCAGCAGCGCGCGGCGCGCAGGGTCGACGGGGTGGGACAGCGCATGGGCCATGCGAGAATTCTGCACGACTTGCCGCAACCCGCGGCGATTTCCGCATCATTGCATCTGACGAAAGCGCGCATCATGGCATTCCTTCAAGGCAAACGCATTCTCATCACCGGCCTGCTGTCCAACCGCTCGATCGCCTACGGCATCGCCCAGGCCTGCCACCGCGAAGGGGCCGAGCTGGCGTTCACCTATGTGGGCGAGCGGTTCAGGCAGCGCATCACCGACTTTGCCGCCGAGTTCGGCAGCTCGCTGGTGTTCGAATGCGACGTGGCCGACGATGCGCAGATTGCCGCGACCTTCGACGGCCTGGCGCAGGCCTGGCCGCAGCTCGACGGTCTGGTGCACTCGATTGGTTTCGCCCCGCGCGAGGCCATTGCCGGCGACTTTCTCGACGGGCTGTCGCGCGAGGGCTTTCGCGTCGCGCACGACATCTCGGCCTACTCCTTCCCGGCGCTGGCCAAGGCGGCGCTGCCGCTGCTGCTCAAGTCGGTGCAGGCGGGCAACATGCCGTCGCTGATCACCATGACCTATCTGGGTGCCGAGCGGGTCGTGCCCAACTACAACACCATGGGTGTGGCCAAGGCGGCGCTGGAAGCCGCAGTGCGCTTCATGGCCGAATCGCTGGGGCCGCGCGGTATCCGCGTCAACGCCGTCAGCGCCGGGCCGATCAAGACCCTGGCCGCATCGGGCATCGCCGATTTCGGCAAGATGCTCGCGTTCAACGCCGCCAACGCGCCGCTGCGCCGCAACGTGGACATCACGCAGGTCGGCAACGCCTCGGCCTTTTTGCTGTCCGACCTGGCAGCCGGCATCACCGCCGAGGTGCTGCACGTCGACGCCGGCATGCACGCCGTGGTCGGCGGCATGGCCGCACTGGGCGAGTAAACGCCGCTGCACGGCCATGCGCCCGGCGGCGTGAGGTGACTGGCCGAAACTTACCGCTGAACACTGGCGCACAGCGGCTCGGCGGTGTCACAATCGGTCGGCATCAAACCACCGAGGAGACCGAGATGCTGGGCCTGATGCAGGAACATCCGCTGCTGATTTCGCACTTGCTGGATTTTGCCGCGCGCTACCACGGCGACACCGAAATCGTGTCCCGGCGCGTCGAAGGCGACATCCACCGCACCACGTACGGCGCGGCTCGGCAGCGCGCAGCGCAATGCGCGCACGCGCTGGCGGCGCTGGGCATCGGCCAACAGGAACGTGTGGGCACCCTGGCGTGGAACGGCTACCGCCATTTCGAGCTGTATTACGGCGTGTCGGGTAGCGGGCGGATTTTGCACACCCTCAACCCGCGGCTGCATCCGCAGCAGATCGCCTGGATCGTCAACCATGCCGACGACCGGGCGGTGTGCTTTGATCTCAGCTTCGTCCCCATCGTCAAGGCCATCGCCGCGCAGTGCAGCGGGGTGAAACACTGGATCGCGCTTTGCGCGCCCGACGCCTTGCCGGCCGATCTCGCCGGCCTGCCCGGGCTGGCGAGCTATGAAGCGCTGCTGAACGCGCAGCCCGGCGACATCACCTGGCCGGTGTTCGACGAGCACACCGCCTCGTCGCTGTGCTACACCAGCGGCACCACCGGCAACCCCAAAGGCGTGCTCTACAGTCACCGCTCCACCGTGCTGCACGCCTACGCCGCGGCGCTGCCCGACGTGATGAACCTGTCGGCGCGCGACAGCGTGCTGCCGGTGGTGCCGATGTTCCACGTCAACGCCTGGGGCATTCCGTATGCCGCGGCGCTCACCGGCGCCAAACTGGTATTTCCCGGCCCGGCACTGGACGGCAAATCACTGTACGAGCTGATGCAGGCCGAGGGCGTCACCCTCGCGGCGGGCGTGCCCACGGTCTGGATGGGATTGCTCAACCATTTGCGCGACAACCATCTGCGCCTGCCAGCGTTGCAACGCACCATCATCGGCGGCGCCGCTGCCGCGCCGGCGATGATCCGTGCGTTCGAGGACGAATTCGGCATCCATGTGCTGCACGCCTGGGGAATGACCGAAATGAGCCCGCTGGGCACGCTGTGCAGCCTGAAAAACAAACACCTCGCCTTGGACAAAGACGCACAGTTCGGCGTGCAGGTCAAGCAGGGACGGCCGATTTTCGGCGTCGACGTCCGCGTGGTCGACGGCAACGGCACCGATCTGCCATGGGACGGCAAGACCGCGGGCAATCTGCTGGTGCGCGGGCCCTGGATCGCCAGCGACTACTTCCGCAACGACGGCCCCAGCCCGCTGCAGGACGGCTGGTTTCCCACCGGCGACGTGGTCACCATCGACGCCGACGGCTTTATGCAGATCACCGACCGTACCAAGGACGTGATCAAGTCCGGCGGCGAGTGGATCAGCTCGATCGAGCTCGAAAACATCGCCATGGCCCATCCCGACGTGGCGATGGCCGCCTGTATCGCCCGCCCCGACCCCAAATGGGACGAGCGCCCGCTGCTCATCGTGGTGCGGCGCGAAGGCTCCAGCCTCGACCGCGACAGCCTGCTGCGCTTTTACGACGGCAAAGTCGCCAAATGGATGATCCCCGACGACGTCGTGTTCGTGCCGTCGATTCCGCTGGGCGCCACCGGGAAGATGCTCAAAAACCGTTTGCGCGAACAGTTCGCCCAAGCCGGTCAGACCGCCAGCGGCTGAACTTCGCGCGGTTTTTCACACCATCGCCTGCGCAAACGCCTCTTCGGCGCAGGCGGGCCAGATTTGCAGCGCGTCGCGCACCGCCAGACGCGGGTTCGCCGCCTGCGTCACCGCGCTGACCACTGCCGCGCCCGACACCCCGGTGGCGCGGATCGCCGCCATCTGCGACAGGCCGATTCCGCCGATGGCCACCACTGGATAACGCGGCGTCAGCCAGCGGCGCCAGACCGCCAGGCGCTCGACCCCCAGCGGGCGGTACGGCATGGCCTTGAGCGTGGTCGGAAACACCGGGCCCAGGGCGATGTACGACGGGCGCAGCGCATGCGCCCGCGCCATTTCCGCCGGGGTGTGCGTGCTCACCCCCAGCCGTAGCCCGGCAGCCCGGATGGCGTCGAGATCGGCAGTGTGCACGTCGTCCTGCCCCAGATGCACGCCGTAGGCCCCGGCGTCCAGCGCCTCGCGCCAGTGGTCGTTGATGAACAGCTGTGTGCCCGGGATCTGCGCAGCTGCATCCACCGCGGCGCGGATCTGCGCGCGCAGCGCGGCGCCATCGGTCGCTCCCTTGATGCGCAGCTGGATGGTGCAAACGCCCCACTCCAGCAGGCGCAGCACCCAGTCGGCGTCGGGCACCACCGGGTAAAAGCCGATCGCGCTGCTCAGCCGGGCGAAATCCGCCGGTTCTTCCTCGCTGTGTCCGGGCAACGGCAGCCAGGGCAGGTCGTCGCTGGCCGGCTGCGCATCGGCGCGCGTGTTCGGCCGCCCCGGGCCGATGGGCACGCCCTGGTCGATGCCGGCGTGTACCCGCAACTGCGCCTCGGTAGCTGCGTCCAGCGCGCTCCAGCCCTCGGCCAGCCGTGCAGCGCAGACGCTGGCGTGCACGCAGCCCGACCCATGCGCGCTGCGCGGCAGCCGGCGGCTGACCAGCGCCACGGCGGCACTGCGGCTGACCAGCCAGTCGGTGCTGTACGTACCCCACGCGTGCCCGCCTTTGACGAGCACCGCACGGTGCGGCCCGCCGCCGTCGAGCCAGCGGTTGCGGATCGCCGCCACCCAGGCCTGCGGCACTGCACCGCTGTCCCACGCTGGCAGATCGAGCAGGGCGCTGGCCTCGTGACGGTTGGGAGTGATGAGGTCCGCGCGCTGCGCCAGCCGCATCGCCAGTCCGCCGCCGTGCGCCTGCGTCCACAACGGCGTGCCGTCGCTGGCGGCCAGCACCGGGTCCCACACCACCGGGCATTGCCGCGCCTCGACGAACTGCGCCACCTCCTCGGCCACCGCGGCATTGCCCAGCATGCCGATTTTCACCGCCGCAGGCTCGCCGTCGGCCAGCAGGGTTTGCAGGCTGCGGCGCAGCACGGCCACGTCCACTGCCTGTACCGCCTGCACGCCGTAGGAGTTCTGCGCCGTCAGCGCGGTCACGGCGCTGGCGCCGCGCCAGCCCAGAGCCGCCCAGGCAGCCAGGTCGGCGGACAACCCGGCACCGCCCGTCGGGTCATGCCCGGCGATGCTGAGCAAATACGCTGTGGTCGTCATGGTCGGAGTCCTTTGTCGGCGTGCAGTGTAGGTCCTGATCACGCAGGTGGCTGCCCGCCCTTACCCCCGGCAGGGTGGCGATGTGTCAGACTGTCAACGTTTTTCCTGCAACCGCGTTGCCTGCATCATGAAATCCTCTCGATTGCTCTACGCTTTGCTGCTGTGCCTGGGAGCGTTGCCGCTGGCAGCGCGCGCCGACGGCCCGCCGGTGAGTTTTCAATTCAGTATCGGTAACACGCCGCCGCCTCCCGCCTACGTCGCGCCGCCGCCTGCGGTGTACGCCCCGGCGCCGGTGTATGCGCCGCCACCCGTGGTGGTTTCGGCACCGCCGACCATGATCTGGCTGCCCGAATTTGGCGGCTATGTCGCCCTCGGTCTGGCGCAGCCGCTGTTCTACCTCGGCGGCGTGTATTACATCTTCAGCGGCGGTCGCTGGTACACCGGGCCGTATTACAGCGGGCCGTGGCGCCCGGCGCCGCACGTGCCTCCGGGGTTGCGCAAATTCCACGAGCGCGACTGGCAGCGGGCGCAGGAACGCGCCTACCGTTACGACCGCGATCCTCACTGGAACCGCTTCCGTCCGCAGGGCGTCCCGCCCGGCCACGCCCCGGACAGAGGATGGGAACACGGGCCGGGCAGAGGCCCGGGCGGTGACCACGGGCCGGGGCGTGGCCCGGGGCCCGATCATGGCCACGGCCATGGCCCGGGGCGTGACTGATCAGGCCGCGGGCCAGTCCATCGTGACGCGCGTGCCCTGACCCTCGCGGCTGTCCACGCGCACGTCGCCGCCGTGCAGCCGCATGATGTTGCGCACCAGAGCCAGCCCCAGCCCCAGACCGCCGCGGCGACGACTGCGCGCCGGGTCGGCGCGGTAGAAGCGGTCGAACACGTAGGGCAGGTGTTGCGCCGCAATGCCACAGCCGGTGTCCTGCACGGCGATGCGCACGTTCTGCCCGGATTGCGCCGCGCTCAGCGTGATACGCCCTCCGGCGGGGGTATGCGCCAGCGCATTGGCGATGACGTTGGCCAGCGCCCGCTGCAGCAGCATACGGTCGGCGCGCACCGTCAGCGGAGCTGCCGCCTGCACCTGCAAGCGCACGCCGGCCTCGGCTGCGGTGGCGTCGTAAAACTCGGCGAGCGCGGCGAGTTCACGCGGCACGTCCAGCCGTTCCCATTGCAGCGCGGTGTCGGGGTGCTCGGTCTGCGCCAGGAACAGCAGGGCCTGGATCATGCGCGACAGCCGGGCGCATTCTTCTACGGCCGATTCCAGCGCCTCACGGTATTGCGCCGCGTCGCGCGGCCGGCCCAGGGCGACTTCGAGCCCGCCCCAGAGATTGCTGATCGGTGTGCGCAATTCGTGCGCGATGTCGGCGGAAAACTGGGAAATGCGGCCAAATGCCGCCTCCAGGCGTTCCAGCGTGGCGTTGAACGCCTGCGCCAGGGTTTGCAGCTCGGCAGGCAGCAGCGCGGTGTCGAGACGGCGGTGCAGATCCTGGGCGCCGATGTCGCGCGCGGCGTCGGCCATGTGACGCAACGGACGCAACCCGCGCCAGGCGATGCCATAGCCCGCCGTAGCCGCTGCCAGCAACGCGGTCAGCAGCACCCCTCCCAGGCGCAGGCGATAGTCGGCCAGGATGCGCGATTCCGCGGTGCGGTTGAGCGCGATGTCGAGGTGTACATCGCGCCATGCGGCGCCAGGTGTGGCCCGCGCCCGTAGCGGCAGCGTGGCGATGAGGAAATGGCGGTCGTGCGGCAAATGCACGGTGCGCAACTGCGGACGGCCTGCCGCGTCGGGCCGGGCGAATGCCGCCGGGGGCAGCGCCGGATCGAAACCCGGTGTCTGCAGCAACACCCTGCCCTGCGTGGTGCGCAGCCGCACGAACAGATCGCGCGGAGCGTCGGCAGGCAGGGGCAAATCCGCTTCCTGCCGCACGGCGTCGCTGTCTACGGCGTCACGCTGCAGCAGGGCGGCGACGGTATCGATTTTGCGCAGCATCGATTCGCGGTCTTCCTGCATCATGCGCGCGCTCAATCCCCAATACATCCAGCTGCTTGCCGCAAGCAGAATCAGCGCCAGCGTCAGCGCGAATGCCACGGCCATACGCGCCGCCAGCGAACGCGGCGGCAGACCGTATTCGCGCAGGCGCTGCAGGGCAAAGCCGAGCCGGCGCAGCCGCGCACCCGCGCCCGGCGGCTGCGCCGCGGACGCAGCGCCGTCGCGTCGCGCCTGTCGCGGCGGGGGAACGGCAGTCGCTTCACTGCCCATCACGCGCCTCCAGCACGTAGCCGACGCCGCGCACGGTGTGCAGTAGCGGCGCAGCGAACGGCTCGTCGAGTTTGCCGCGCAGACGGCGGATGTGGACGTCGACCACGTTGGTGTCGCTGTCGAAGTTCATGTCCCACACCTGCTCGGCGATGAGGGTGCGCGACAGCACCTCGCCGGCGCGCCGCGCCAGCAGCGCGAGCAGGGCAAACTCCTTGGGCGTGAGGGGCAGCCGCTGGCCGCTGCGCTCGGCACGCTGGCGCTGCAGGTCGATGCGCAGATCGGCCACCTCGATGACGTCGGGCAGGCGCATCGGCCCGCGCCGCAGCACGCTGCGCACCCGCGCCAGCAGTTCGGAAAACGCAAACGGCTTGACCAGATAGTCGTCGGCCCCCAGTTCCAGCCCGCGCACGCGGTCGACCACGCCGTCGCGCGCGGTGAGCATGAGTACCGGCGTGGCCTGCCGCGCGCGCAGCTCCTGCAGCACGCTCCAGCCATCGCGCCCGGGCAGCATGGCGTCGAGGATCACCAGGTCGTAGGCCTGGGTCAGCGCCAGGTGCAGGCCGTCGGTGCCGTCGGCGGCGACGTCGGCGATGAAGCCGTTTTCGCCCAGGCCGCGCTTGAGGTAGGCCGCGGTCTTGATCTCGTCTTCGACGATCAGAATGCGCATGTGGTGGATTGTCGGCCGCGGCGACGGCGGCCGATGTATCGGTCTGCAAGCAAGCGCAACAGCCCGTGCCCACATGACGGAATCGTCACCTGCGCGTCATGTCCACGCCGGCGTCGGCGGCGCAGCATGTGAGCATGTCACCCGTCCTGCAGACTCGCCGCGCCGCCCTGGCACTGGCCGCAGCGCTGCTCGTCGCGCTCTGCGGCTGTGCCGCCCGCCCGCCAGCGTCCGAGCCGGCCGTGACGCCGCAAAGCAGCGCGCAACGGCTGGTGCAACGGCGGTTCAACGACCCCGGCCTGCAGCGCTTTCTCGCCGCGCAGACCGGGCAGGCGCAACCGCTCGACAGCCCGTGGACGCCCGGGCGGCTGAGCCTGGCCGCGCTGTACTTTCATCCCGATCTGCGGGTCGATCGCGCCGCGCTGCAGCTCGCGCAGGCCGATCTGCGCATCGCCCGACAACGCCCCAACCCCCCGCTCGACATCGGTCTGAAGTACGGCGCTGCCGCCGGGCTGGCCGCGCCCAGCCCGTGGACGGTCGGTGCAGCCATCGGGCTGTTGCTGCTGTCGCAAACGCAACGGCAGGCGCAGACGCAGCAGGCCGCTGCCGGGGTGCGCGCCGCGCGCCTGCTGCTGCAGGGCACGATGTGGCGCGTGCGCGCCCAGGTCGAACACGCCACGGTCGCGCTGTGGGTGGCACGCGAACAGACCGGGCTGCAGCAGCAGGCGGTGCACACCGAAGAGCAACTGCAGCACCGCATCGCACAGCGCGCCGTCGCCGGGTTCGACAGCCCGCTGGCCGCAGCGCAGGCACGGCAAGCCGCGCAACGTGCCGCGATGGAGCTGGCGCAGGCGCGCGGCAGCGAGCAGCAGGCCTGGGTGGCGCTGGCGGCAGCCGTGGGTGTGCCGGTGGCCGCGCTGCGGCAGGTCCGGAGATC